>JBDSIP010000023.1:0-6321 GCA_039917915.1 Thermoflexales bacterium | reverse complement strand
CACTGCGGCACCGGCCGGCGCGCTCCGGATCGCCATAAATGGCGTGAATGCGCGCGCGGACACCTTTAAGAAAATCGGGGCCGCCTTTGAAGCCAAAAACCCAGGGGTCAAAGTCGAATGGGTCGCGATTCAGGCCGCCGAGTGGGACGAGTATTTTGGCAAGCTGGTCACCCTGATCGCATCCGGCGACAGCATCGACCTGGCGGAAATTTCCACTGAGGGCTTGCAGTTGATCTCCAGCCGGAATGTGCTGCGCCCGCTGAACCCGTATGTCACGGCCGACAAGGCCGAAATGCAGGGCTACTTCTCGGATGTGGCGCCCCAGCTCGTCGAAGTGGCCATGTACAAAGGCGACCTGATGGTATTGCCGACCTTATGGGGCGCGGCGACGATCTACTACAGCAAGCGTCTGTTCGATAAGGCCGGCGTCGCCTACCCGAAGGATGACTGGACGATCGACGACTTCTCGTCCGCGGCCCAGAAAATCCACGGGCTCGGCAGTGATGTCTTTGGGTTTGGATTCCCGAATCGACATTGGGGCGGGATTGTGCCGTGGATGTACACCAACAATGGCAATCTGTACGAGTTGGGCACGGAAACGGGCGGCGATTGGTTGTGGGGCGCGTTCTATGGCGGCGTGGAAAGCGCCAAAGGACGGGCCGGCGGCCTCAAATGGGGCAATCCGACCGCTAATAGCCAGGCCAATGTCGAGGCGCTGCAGTGGCAGCAGGATCTCATCTGGAAGCAGAAGGTCTCGCCATCGCCCACCGACCTCAACCAGTTGGCCGTGTTCATGGCCAATGACAAGCTGGGCATGATGCCGGGGCATCGCGCCCACACGGGGGTGCTGCTCGGCGCCGGCCTGAAGAAAGGCGAGTTTGACGTCGCCCTGATGCCGAAATGGAAGACCCAGCGCCATCAGTTCGGCACGTCCGGCCTGGGCATCATGAAGACCAGCAAGAACCCCGACCTCGCCTGGAACTTCATCAAGCACCAGACGAGCAAGGAGCAGCTTGCGATCTACGTCGACAAAGCGGTCCATACCGCTTCGCGCCGGAGTGTCACCAACGACCCGGCCCAGCACGAAACGACTGGACCGGCAAACTGGCAGGTGTTTTACAACACCCTCGACAAGAACCCGCTTACGACGGCGATCCCCGCTCCGCTCGAAACAAAAGACATGAGCGGGATCTTCACGAAGTACATCGGTCTGGCGCTTGCGAACGAGTCAACGCCCAAGGATGCTCTCGACAAGATGCAGACAGAGCTGGAAGCGCTGATGAAGCGCCAGCGCCCCGCGTAGCCGTAAATTTCGATCATCGTTTGCCGCGACATGTTGGCCTGCGTTTGCGCGGGCCAACATGTCACGCTCTGTCGTTCCTATGGCCCAGATAAACACCCCCGCTGTCCCGATTACCAGGCCGTCCACGCGCATGTCCGGCATGCGCGCGATGCGGGTGCGCGAAGCGCTGACCGGCTATCTCTTTATCCTGCCCACGCTCGTGGGCTTTCTGGTGTTCGCCCTCGGCCCGATGTTGTTCTCGGCCTACTTGAGCCTGCATGAGTGGGAAATCTTCTCGCCGCCCAAGTTCGTCGGACTTGATAACTTCAAGTTCCTTCCCGAAGATACTCGCTTTACCGCGGGGTTCGTCAACACCCTCAAATTCGTGATTGCCGTGGTGGCCCTGAACACCACCCTGGCCCTGGGCGCGGCGGTCGGATTGCAGACCAAAATGCCGGTCGTTCTGCGGAATTTTTTTCGCACGTCTTATTTTCTGCCGGTCGTGATGTCAATGACGTCCGTGGCGATCATCCTTTCGTTTCTGTTCCACAAGGAATTTGGCATCGTCAACTACTATCTCGGATTGGTCGGCATCGAGAAAGTGCCCTGGCTGGCTTCCTCAAGTTATGCGCTTTCAAGCGTCGTGCTTGCGACTGTCTGGAAGACCTTTGGGTTTGACATGATCCTGTTTTCGGCGGCGCTGAACAATGTCCCCAGACACTTCTATGAGGCCGCCGAGATCGATGGCGCCAGCGCCTGGCAGCGTTTCTGGCGCATTACCGTGCCTCAGATCAGCCCGTCTCTCTTCTTTGCGACCGTAATTGGGATCATCTCGCATTTCCAGGTGTTCGACGCGGCCTATCTGATGACCCGCGGCGGGCCAGGTGATGCGACCCGAACGCTGGTGATGACGATCTATGAGGACGCTTTTGGCTCTCTGCGGCTCGGCTACGGGAGCGCGATGGCCATGATCCTGTTTGTCATCGTGATGGTATTGACGATCCTTCAGTTCAAGTGGGGCCAGAAGCTGGTCCACTATCAATAAGGCGCAGCGGCATGGCAACGTCTCAAACTTACTCCCGGATCAATCGCTTCAGCGCGCAGCGGGCGGTGGGGCGAATGGTGATCTACGCGATCATGGTCGTCATCGCGCTGCTGGTCATCCTGCCGCTGGTGTGGACGTTTGCCACGTCTCTGCGTGTTCCCAGGGACTCCTTCACCCTGCCGCCGAGATGGATTCCGACCGACTGGAAATGGTCGAACTATGCCGACGTGTTTGACAGCGTGCCGTTCGGAACGTATGTGTTCAACAGCCTAAAGGTCACCTCGCTAATCGTGATCGGGCAGGTGGTCACCTGTTCGATGGCCGCTTATGCGTTCGCGCGTTTGCGCTTCCCCTTCAAGAACGCCCTGTTTCTGCTCCTGATGAGTTCGTTGATGATCCCGGTTTTTGTGACCATCATCCCGGTCTTCGCGCTGGTTCGGGCGATTGGGCTTGTGGACAACCATGCCTCGCTCGTTCTGCCGTCGGTGACCAGCGCGTTTGGCGTCTTCCTGCTGCGTCAATTCTTTATGACCATCCCCACTGAGCTCGATGAAGCGGCGGTGATTGACGGCGCGCCGCCCTGGGAGGTGTTCGTCCGGGTGATTGTGCCGTTGGGCGCGCCCGGCATCGCGGTGCTGGCCATCCTGAGCTTCAACGGCTTCTGGAATGAATACTTCCGCCCGCTGATCTTCCTGAATTCCTTCGACAACTTCACCATCCCGCTCGGGCTCGTCGCTCTGCGCGGATTCATGGGGACCGGCAATATCGCGATTGTCGCCGCGGGCATCATGATGGCGACCGTGCCGGTGATGGTGGTGCTGATGACCATGCAGCGATACCTCATCGAAGGCATCGCCATGACGGGGCTCAAAGGATGACCAGCGCAAGCGCCGCGTTTTCCGAACTCGCGCCGGGCGTATTCTCGTTCTCCAGCCGGTTTGTCGAGGCAAAATACGGTATCGTCATCGGCGCACGCTCGGCGCTCATTATCGATGTGCCGTACTTTGAAGATGAATTGCGGGCCGTGGCGGACTTCGTGACGGCCAAACAGCGCGCGCCCAACCGGATTCAACTGACCCATGGGCATGGCGATCACGTCCTGGGCGCGGCGGTGTTTGGGGGCGCCGAGGTGTTTGCTCACGCGCTTACTCCCGGAGTGATTGCCGATCATCTTTCGCGTTGGGCGGACGGCCGGAAAGTCCCCGCCGCGGAGCTCTTCGCCCGCGCCCTCATTCCGACGGTCCTCGCTTCGGGCGAAATTGTCCATGACCTGGGTGGCGTCCGAGCCAGAGTCCTTGCCGCGCCCGGCCACAGCCCGGATGGGCAAAGCGTCCTCATCGAAGAACATGGCGTGCTATTCGCCGGCGATACGGCGACGACGGGGATTCTGCCCGCGACCGAATGGGGCGACAGCCGTGTGCTCGAGACCTCTCAGCGCATGCTGGCGCGAATGGAAATCGACACGCTCGTGCCCGGTCACGGGGAGGTCATTGTCGGGCGCGCTCAGGCGCGCGAATGGCTGATCTGGATGGCCGACTACCTGGCCGGCACGCGCGACGCCGTTCGCGACGGTCTTCGCCGTGGGGAAAGTGATGACTTGATTTGCGAGCGGGCCAGTTACGCGCGTTGCGTCGGCGATCGCTTTGATCCCTCCCGAAACAACATGGTTCGCCGGCACGCCACCAACGCGAGAAAAATACTGGCTGAGGAGCGGGGGGCGCCGTGATCCATCTGGCCATCGTCGGCGCCGGCTGGGCGGGCACGCGCCAGGCCCAGGCCATTCAGGAGCTCCGCTCAGCGGGCCGGGACCGGTTTGTAATTGAGTGTCTGGTGGACAACGACCCTGAGTTCCTGCGCGCGAAGGCGGCTGAGCTCGGCGTGGCAAAGACCTATGCCCGTCTCGAGGACGCGTTGCGCGATCCAGATGTGACGGCGGTCTCGATCTGCTCACCCCACAACTTGCATTGTCCGCAGACGCTGGACGCCCTCAGCGCGTCCAGGCATGTCCTGGTTGAAAAGCCAATGGCAACAAGCGTTGGCGACGCGACCCGGATGATCGACGCCGCGAAGCGGCACGGCATTTCATTGTATGTCGCGGAGAATCTGGCTTATGCGCCGATGACGCGCTTCTTGGCCGCCTTTCTTGGCGGGCCGGGCGGCTCGCCGATTGGCGAAATCGCCTTTGCCGTCGTCGCAAACGGCTTTCGCGCGCCGAATTTCGGATATGAAGGCCGGCGCGCCTGGCTGACCCAGCCCGATCTCGGCGGCACGGGCACATGGATGCTGCACGGCGTCCACAGCATGGCTCAGTTGCGGCAGGTTCTTGGCGAAGTCAGCGTCGTCTACTTGCGCGAGCACAAAACGCGCTCCTACGTCCCACGCGATATCGAGGGTACCCTGGCGGGCACATTGGTCATGCGCGACGGATTCTGCGTGAACATTGCCCAGACCAGCGAGGCGCGTTTTCCGAAATCTCTGGGCGGTTATGTTGTGCATGGCGACCGGGGAAGTGTCCGCGCTGGAAAAGACGCATGCGAGGTATTTTCTTTCGACGCCGAGGAGCCCGAGCGGTTTGAGTATGAGACGGGTTTGTCCGAATACGCCCGCGAAATGGAGGCGTTCGCCGATCATGTCGAGGGAATCGCACCCGGGCCCACCGATGGCATCAGCGAGCGCCGCAGCCTGGCCATCGTGCTGGCGGGATACGAATCGATGCGCGCGGGCGCACCCATTGATCTGTGTGAAATGTTTGGAGAGCTCTAATGATTCATGAAGCGCAGCCAAGCCCAAAACCCGCCAGCGAAGAACTGAATGGAGTCGAAAGTTTTGCGACATTGCCGCTGGCGCAGTTGACCGAAATGTATCGAATGATGTATCTCATCCGGTCTTTCGAGAAACGCGTCAATGAGTACTTTTTGAAAGGCCATATCCCAGGCACCATTCACTTGAGCCTGGGACAGGAGTGTGTCGCCGTCGGCGTCGCATCCGCCCTGCGCAAACACGACACCCTGATCCCCACCCATCGCGGGCACGGCCACGCCCTGGCCAAGGGCATGGATCCGTTCCGGCTGTTCGCCGAGTTGTTCGCCCGCAAGGATGGATGCTGCGGAGGCAGAGGCGGTTCGTTGCATATCTGCGACGTCGCCGCGGGCATCATGCCGCCCAATCCGATCGTCGGATCTTCGGTTCCCTATGCGGCTGGGATTGCGTTTTCATATCAGTACCGGAAACAAGATCATGTCATCGCGAGCATCTTTGGCGATGGCGCGGTGAACACGGGCCCGCTCCATGAAGGGATCAACCTTGCCGCAATTTGGGCGCTGCCGATTGTGTTTGTATGCGAGAACAATCAATACGCCATCAGTACACACATTCGAAACGCCGTGTTGAACAAGCGGCTGTCGGAGCGGGCGATGGCCTATGGTATTCCCGGCGTCACCGTGGACGGGAATGACGTGACTGCCGTCTACGGGGCAATGGTCAAGGCTGTCGCTCGGGCCAGGGCCGGCGACGGCCCCACGTTTGTCGAGTGCCTGACCTACCGGCAGGGCGGCCACAAACGGGATGATCCTGCGGCGTATCGTCCCAAGGGCGAAGTCGAGCATTGGCTGGCCCAGGACGGGCTTCCCCGCCTGCGCGCGCATCTGATCTCGGATGGGGCCCTGACGGACGCTGAAATGATGGCGCAGGAGGCTGAAGTCGACCGGGACCTGGTCCTGGCTGCGGAGCGCGCGCTGCAGAGTCCGCACGCGGACCCCGCTTCTGTCATGGCTGATGTCTATGCGTGACGTCTTGCTTGGCATCGATGTGGGATCGAGTGGATGCAAAGTTACCGCCCTCGACGCGGACGGCCACGTCGTCGGGGGCGGGAGCGCGCCCCTGGCGACGTCGTACCCCCGCCCGGGCTGGGCGGTTCAAGATCCGCATGACTGGCATGCCGCGGCCTGCGCGGCCGTGCGCGAGTGTCTCAGCCAGGGAAGCCTCGGGCCGGGCG
>JBDSIP010000022.1:0-4311 GCA_039917915.1 Thermoflexales bacterium | reverse complement strand
CGCTTCGCCTGCACGAGATCGGCACGCAGGCGCCGCACGAGGTTTGGCTTGCGCTTGATCACAAAGCCCGCAAGCCGATTCGAGTCCCTGCCAAGATCCGTATCGTCCGCTTTTCAGGCGTAACGCGTAACTATGGGATTGAGACGCGCTCCATCATGGGCGTCCCCGTCAGGCTCACTTCTCCCGCCCGAACAGTTGTAGACTGCTTCCGTTATCGAAGAAAGATCGGTCTCGACGTCGCGCTCGAGGCGCTTCGCGACGCCGTACGCTCGCGAAAAGCCACGGTCGCCGAGATCGCTCACGCAGCCGATATATGCCGCGCGCGAACGGTCATGCAGACTTATCTGGAGGCGCTCGAACCATGACAGCCACACCTGGCCCGAACCTTGCCGCCTCCATTCACCGCCGCCTGCTCAATGGTGCGCGGGAGCGCCGCGAGGATGTTCAGTTTATTCTCCAACGCTACACCGCCGAGCGATTTCTCTATCGACTCGGTCGATCCAGACACCGTAACGCATTCGTGCTCCAAGGCGCGATGCTCTTCGCGCTCTGGGACGGATCGCCCTGTTGACGAGATCCCGCGCTCCCACTGCATTGAGCCGGGTGCGCTGCGCGGCGGCCGATTCTGGGTGTTCGACGCCACGCGCGCGGATACCGCTGGCGCCCATCGTCGGAAGGCACTAACCTTTCGCAAAGCACAATAATGGAAGCTCGCAACATTGGACGCTACGCCCTAATCAACGGCCTCAAGATGTACTTCGAGGTCCTCGTCGCCGGCGAGCCGTTCGTCCTCATCCACGGCGGGTTTGGCGCCGTCGGGATGTTCGAGCCGCTCATCCCCCACCTCGCCACAACCCGACAGGTGATGGCGGTCGAACTCCATGGCCACGGGCACAACGCTGATGGCGCGGGCAGACTCGTCGTAGACTTACCTCCCGCAACCTTGGAGGCCATTTGTGAAACCCGCACCCACCACCGTCCTCTATGCGCGCATCCTCGTCGGGCTGAATGGCCTGACCTGGATGGGCTTCGGCGCCGTCGTCCTCCTCGGCGGCCATCCCGCCTACGCGCAGTCTGAGGATCTTCGGTTGAGCGTGGCCGCCGCGGCACTGATGGTCGGGGCCGTCCTATGGACGCTGGCCGTCGAGCTCGGCCGGCCGCGCCCGATCCTGTATTGGGCGACGCTTGGGCTGTTAGGCGCGGCGACGATCGCCGCCATGTTCGACACGATCGGCGTGGCTGACCAGGCCTATGCCATCGTCACCGGCGCGACCCTGGCCGTGTTGCTCAAGGACCGCGCCTGGCATCTCCAGAATGCCGGTTGACAGAAGCCGCACCCTCCACTAGCGTGGAGCCCGGAGTTGCCGTGAAAACAAAAACAATCGCGCCAAAGAACATCGACGAATACATCGCGGCCTTCCCTGTCGATGTGCAGGCGATCCTGCAGCGTATCCGGGCGATCGCGCATGAGGCTGCGCCGGACGCCATCGAGAAGATCTCGTACCAGATGCCGGCCTTGGCTCGGAACGGCAACATGATCTACTTCGCCGCGTTCAAGAAGCATATCGGGCTCTTCCCGCCCGTGTAGGGCGACGCGAAGCTCCGCCGGGAGATCGCCCCCTTCGAGGGCGAGAAGGGCAATCTGAAGTTCCCGCTAGACGAGCCCATGCCGTACGAGTTGATCGGCCGAATCATCCAGGCCCGCGTCAAGGAACACGAGCAGGCGCTGGCGGCCAAAGCCAGGTGAGAAACCCGAGCGGCGCGCGGAATCGAGGGACGCGTTTTGGCTGCCGCTGAGGCCCGCCTGCTGAGCCATTGCAGGCGCAGAAGCAATTTGCGCGCGACGCATCTCTGCCGCGGCCACGCCGCGAACGGAAGGCCGCATAGTCCAACGTAGAGATACTTCGCACGCCCCCTCCTCAACCCACGCACGCCAGCGCCCTATAGGGGCGTGCTCAGCATGACAACCGTGGGGATTGGCTCCCGCCATGCGCAAAGGCTGGCCCCCAATTCAGCATGCCTCTCCCAGCCTCGAGGTTCGTCAGGAATCATGGCCTGAGCCGTTACAAAGAACGCAGCACACAAGCTTCGGAAGACCAAAGCCGTCGGGATTCTCGATCTTCCGTAACTTCCGTTCTTCGTTCTTCTGTTAAGGAGGCGTCAACACATGACATTAACGCTTACTGAGCGACTTTCGGCCGAATACGACGATATTTGTCGACACGATTCATTGGCGCCGCACAACGTAGGCAGCGCGGCTTGCTTAGGTCGTCATTCCCGCGAACGCGGGAATCCAGTGCAAGAGCCGAGCGCCAAGATCGTAGCTCGGCCGGCCATCGCCGCGTGAAATTTCCCTGAAATCGGGCACAAACCCTGGCAGGGCCAACTGTCCAACCCGAAACTTTGTCACTGGATTCCCGCGTTCGCGGGAATGACGACGGCGGAGTCGGCGCGCGCCCTTCACCTCACCTGATCTCAGCAGTAGTTGCGCAAGAATCGGGGTGATCGCCCGTCCAGTGCGATGGCGTATGACAAGTTAATCTATTGACGCCTCCTAAGCAGCCGCCGATATCCCGAGATTCGATTGGGCTCGACGGCTACCGGCGTGGCGTTCGATCGTCACGTAGTTCTGGCAGTTCACTTAGCCGCCCGCGATCGCGGCATCAATCTCATCCCACAGCTCAGCCGGGATGGGATGGGTCGCCAGCGCGGCGGTGTCGGCGATGCGCTCGGGTTTGCTCATCCCAATAATAGTGCTCGTCACGCGCGGATCGCGAAGCGAGAACTGCAGAGCGGCCGCGGCGAGCGGCACGCCATGCCGGCGGCAAACCGCCTCGATCCGCCGAACCTGCTCAAGTTGTTTGTCTGAGGCCTGGCGATACATGTAGCGCGGGTATTGGTCCGCCCCCTTGGCCAGGATGCCGCTTCCATACGGCGCGGCATTTGAAACGCCAATGCCGCGCCGGGAGGCGGCCTCAAGCAGAGGCTCGGCGGACCGGTCGATCAGGGTGTACCGATTGTGGGTGATGACCGCCTCAAACGCCCCGGTTTCCACATAGCGGTTCATCAGGTCGATGGGACCGCCGGCCACGCCTACATGCGCGATCACGCCTTCGGCCTTGAGGCGCAGCAAGACGTCAGTGGGACCGCCCCTGGCCATGGCGGCCTCAAAGGTGATGAGTTCAGGATCGTGCAAATAGACCAACTGCAGCCGGTCCAGCCCAAGCAAACGCAGGCTGCGTTCGACCGAGCGCTTCATCTGGTCGCCGCTGAAGTCGCCGGTGGACAAGTCGCGGTCGGCCTTTGTGCCGAGCACGATGCCCTCAGGCAGCCCGCCCATCTCCCGCAGCGCCAGCCCAATCCGCCGCTCGCTTTCGCCGTCCCCATAGGAAGCGGCCGTGTCCAGAAAGTTGAACGGACCGCCAAACACGCCCCGCAGCGTCGCCAGCGCCTGCTCCTCAGAGACCGAGTAGGTAAATGACGCGGGCATATCGCCGAGGGGCGCGCAACCGATACAGATCGGGGTCACCGACAAGCCCGTTTTGCCAAAGAGACGCCTGGGGATTCGTGGGTCGCTCAACATGATCTCCTGAAGCCGATGCTCCGAAACAGATTGGGGCGCCATTTTACGTGAAATGCCAGAGTTGCCTGACGATCGAACGCCGCGCCAAATTGCGCGCTCGCGCTACACTTGCGCGAGGAGCGACAACATGAACCCAACCCCTGGAACCGAAGCCTGGCTCGCGCAGGTCAAAGAAGACATCCTTGAGCCTGAGCGCCGGATCATCGATCCGCATCATCATCTCTGGCCGGATGGCCATCTCGGTCTCAGACAGTATCTGCTCGCCGATCTTTGGCGCGACACCGGGTCCGGCCACAAGATTGAAAGAACAGTCTTCCTCGAATGCGGCACGGGCTACCGCGCGACCGGGCCGGAGCACTTGAAGCCCGTTGGCGAGACGGAGTTTGTCGCCGGCATCGCCGCTGAAAGCGCAAAGGCAGGCGGGTCAAATGCCGGCATCGCCGGCATCATCAGTCGCGCCGAATTAAGGGACGCGGATACGCTGGACGACGCCCTCGACGCTCACGAGGCCGCCGGAAACGGCCTCTTTCGGGGGATTAGGCAGGGCGGCGCCCATCATCCGCATCCCGAGGAGGCCTTCATCGCTGGCAGCCATCCTCCCGGACTCTTCCTCGATCCGGCCATGCAGGCCGGTGTGCGGCGGCTCGGGCAGCGCGGCTACACCTATGAAGCCTGGCTCTACCACCACCAGATTCGCGAATTCGCCGCGCTGGCCCGATCCGCGCCCG
>JBDSIP010000021.1:0-9158 GCA_039917915.1 Thermoflexales bacterium | reverse complement strand
GTTCGCGTTCGCGTTCACGTTTACGTTCACGTTTACGTTCACGTTCACGTTCACGTTTACGTTCACGTTTACGTTCACGTTCACGTTCACGTTTACGTTCACGTTTACGTTCACGTTTACGTTCACGTTTACGTTTACGTTTACGTTTACGTTCACGTTTACGTTTACGTTCACGTTCACGTTTACGTTTACGTTTACGTTTACGTTTACGTTTACGTTTACGTTTACGTTTACGTTTACGTTTACGTTTACGTTTACGTTCACGTCTACGTCTACGTTCACGTTTACGTCCACGCCAACGTCTACGTTCACGTTTACGTCCACGCCAACGTTCAAGTAACCGTGAATGTGAACTTCGACGCGTGTCCGCCGTCAGACGGTAAAATAGGGGGATGCGATCCAACGACTCGTTCTTTCCACTCACGCGCATCATCGCCGCCGTTCATATGTTGCCCAGTGAGGGCAGCCGGCGCCCGGATGGGCAGCCGCAAGAAAAGATCATCAACCATGCCCTGCTTCATGCCCAGATCGCCTGGGACGGCGGGGTGCGGGCCCTGTACCTGCAGAACACCAACGAGTTGCCAATCGCCCCGCGCGCGACGCCTGAGACGATGGCGACCATGATTGCGGCCGGCGCGGCCGTGCGCAAGGCGTTTCCGGACATGGCGCTTGGGGTCACGCTGGTCGAGCACGGCGCGACGGAGGTCCTCGACATCGCCAGGGCCATTGATGCCCAATTTGTGCGAATCAAGACATACATCGGCACCATGGTTAAGGCCGAGGGCATGCTGCATGGCTGCGCCTACGAAGCCATCCACCATCGGCACGACATCAAGGCGACTGACATTCGCATCTTCGCCGACGTCTACGACCGCCTGGGTGAGCCGCTCGCGCCGCTCCCGCTCAACGAGGCCTGCCGCCAGGCGGTCGACTTTGGCCGGGCCGATGCGCTGATTCTGTCGGGCAAGACCAGCGAGCAGAGCATCCGCATGATCGACGACGTGCGCACGATGCGACTGGGCGCGCCCCTGATTCTGGGCGGCGGCATGTCGTTCAGCAACCTGCGCTTCTTCGCCAATCGGGCCGATCACTTCCTGATCTGGGCGGGCTTCGTCAAGCGCGGCCTGCCTGATCAGAACGGCATCCCCGTCGAATGGGATGGCTCCCTGATCAAGGCATTCGTCGAAGCGACGAAGTAGGTGCGTTTCGATCTGCGTCGATTTGCGGTGGTGGCATCCACGATGGATGTTGCCCGCGGATTGGCCGACGCCGGCGCGCCGGAAGGCCTATGCGTGGTCGCGGACGCCCAGACGGCCGGCCGGGGCCGTTTGGGTCGAAGCTGGTTCTCACCTCCTGGAGCCGCCCTTTACATGTCTCTCGTGCTCCGGCCCACCTTTTTACCAGCCATTCGAGGTGGATGGCTGTCGATGCTGGCAGCTCTGGCGGTCCGCGACGCGGCAGCGGCCATCCTGGATGGGGGAGGCTGTACGACGACCGATCTGACCCTCAAGTGGCCAAACGATGTGTTGCTCGGCGGCCGAAAACTGGCCGGCATCCTGATTGAGTCCGCGGTTGCGGGGGACGCGCTCGAACGGGTCATTGTCGGCGTCGGGCTGAACATCAACTCGCGTTTTGACGAGGCGCCCGAGGAAGTGCGCCTGCGCGCGACCAGCCTGCGCGAGGCGGTTGGGCATGCGCTTGACCTCGACCAGGCCCTGGCGTCGGTGCTGGCGACCTTCGAGGCCCGCTACGAGGCGCTGCGCGCCACGCTGGCCAGTCCGCGGCCAGAATATGCGCGGCATCTTGTCACACTCGGCACGCGCATTCGCCTGACGCGCGGGACAGATGTGATCGACGGCACGGCTGTCGGAGTCACCGACGATGGCGCGTTGCGTGTTGAGACCGCTGGCGGCCCGGTCGACGTCTCTTTTGGCGACGTCGGATGAGCGCCACTGGCTCCGCTCAGGCAAGCCCCGAAAGCGGTATGTCGGGTCTACAATAGCACTGCTAGAACATTCGTTCATAATGGATCAACCCAACAAGCTCTTCATTGGCCGTGACTTCACGCCATCCACCAAGTCGACCGGCGCGCCGTATTACCTGAACGCCCGCTCCTTGACCACGCACGCGCTGTGTCTGGGCATGACCGGGACGGGCAAGACCGGCCTGGGCGTTGTCGCGCTCGAGGAGGCCCTGCTTCAGGGCATTCCGGTCATCATCATCGATCCCAAGGGGGACATCACCAACCTGGCGCTCAATTTTCCGAGTCTTGCGCCAGACGAATTCAAGCCCTGGCTGCACGAGGAGGACGCTTCCCGGCAGAAGCTTACGCTCGATGCCCTGGCGGCGCGCACGGCCAAACAATGGCGGGACGGCTTGAAGCAATGGGACATCGCGCCCGAGCGGATCGGCACGCTTCATGACCGGGCGGCTTTTCGGATCTACACGCCAGGCAGCGATGCCGGGATTCCAGTCAATATCCTGCAAAGCCTGAACCCCCCCAACCAGTCATCCGGGCTGAGTTGGGCGAAGAATGGCGAAGCGCTGCGCGAGCGGATTGGGCAAATGTGCTCGGCCCTGCTCCAGTTGATCGGCGTTGACGCCGACCCGCTCCAAAGCCTCGAGCACATTCTGATGGCGACGATATTCGAGGCGGCCTGGCGGGCCGGCCAGTCGGTCGATTTGCCCGTGCTGATCCGGATGATTCAGGAACCACCTGTGACGCGGGTCGGGGCCTTTGACATGGACGTGTTCTATCCCAAGGCGGATCGTTTCGAGCTCGCGATGTCGGTGAACAACCTTATCGCCTCGCCGTCGTTTGCAACTTGGAGCGCCGGCCAGTCGCTCGATATCGCCGAGCTGATCAAGCCAGTCCGAGGCGTAGGCGGGGCCAACCCGGCTGGGCGCACACCGGCCAACATTTTCTATGTCGCCCATCTCGGCGATGCCGAGCGCCAGTTCTTCATCACGCTGTTGCTGGCCCAGCTCGTGTCCTGGATGCGGGCTCAGACCGGCACCTCACAGTTGCGCGCGCTGGTCTACTTTGACGAAGTGCACGGTTATCTGCCGCCTTTCCCGCGCAATCCGCCGACCAAGGCGCCCCTGATGTCGTTGATCAAACAGGGCCGGGCGTCGGGGCTTGGGATGTTCCTGGCAACCCAGAATCCGGCCGATCTGGACTACAAGGGGTTGTCGAATATCGGCACCTGGTTTGTGGGCCGCTTGCGCACGGGGCGCGATCGCGATCGCGCGCTGGAGGGCCTTGAGGGCGCCGGCGCAGGGTTTGACCGGGCCGAGTACGAGGGGCCGCTCAGCACGCTTCCGCCGCGGGTCTTTCTGGTTCAGAGCGCGACGACCGAGCCGGCCTTTGTCCAGACCCGCTGGGCGATGAGCTTTTTGCGTGGGCCGCTGACCCGCGACGAGGTCGCAATTCTGCAGCCCGAGAACGTCCTGGTGGGGGCCGATCCCGCGGCGACGGGATCTACTCTCCAGACGCAACCGCTTGGGTCCACGAGGGATGTGAGCGCGGCCGCTCCGAACGGCGGCGGCCCGGGCGCGTCGATGGCGTTGCCGCAGACAAATGGGCTGCGGCCGGTGATGCCGCCCGATGTCCGCGAGATCTTTCTGCGCCTGCGCGACTGGTCGACCAATTCGTATCGCGCTCCTCAAACCTTGCTCTCGCCATACCTGCTGGCCAGCGCGCGGGTGCGCCTCAATGACAAACCGAGCGGCGTCATCTCCGACGAACGGGCGACATATCTTCTGCCCTTCCCAAAGGTTCTCACCGCGCCGGACTTCAACCATGCCCGGGTGCTGGCCAGTTTCCAGCCGAGCGACGTGTCGCCGGAGCCGCCGTCTGACGCGACCTTTGCGGCATTACCGGGCGGCCTTGCGCCGCGCTGGATGAAGCAAGCCGAGCGCATGTTTGTCGAGCACGTGTATCGGAGCATGACTCGCACGATCTACCGAAACACGACGCTCAAACTGTTCGGGATGCTGGACGAGACAATGGGCGACTTCCGAGCCCGCTGCGAGGCCGCCGCCCGCGACCGACGAGACGACGACGCCTTCAGGGTGCGCGAACAGTATGACCGCCGTTATGCGGCGCTGCAAGCCCGCATCGCGCGCGAACAGCGCGAGCTCAGCAGCGACCGGGCCGACCTCGATGCCCGCCGGCGCGAAGAGACCTTGACTAACGTCGAGTCGATCTTCAACTTTGTGATTGGAAAGCGGCGCCACACCGGCCGCGGCGTCTCACACGGGGCTAACAAGAGCCGCATGACCCGCGCCGCGGAGATGGATCTACGCGATAGCGAGCAGACCGTCGCCCAGCTCAAGGCCCAGGCCGAGAATGTGCTGGCGGAGTATCGGGCCGCGCTGGATGCGCTGAACACGCGCTGGATGCAGACGATCAACGACGTTGTTGAGCTGAAAATCTCGCCGCGCAAGTCGGACATTTTTGCGGATCTGATCGTGATCGCCTGGGCGTAGGAACCGGGCAGACAACCTGTAATTGAAAACGACATCCCCCGGCAAAGCCGGGGGATGTCGTTTTCGGATCCTAAGGAGCCATGATGCGCAAGCCACCGGCTCCAGCGGGAACTTTCGCCTCCGAACCCGTCGGCTGAACTCACACTCGAACGTGATCGAGATAGGCGCCATTCTTGAGCAGGGCCGGGCGGACCTGCTGGTAGCTCAGGCGGTTTGGCGCTGTGCGAGTCTGGGTTGCGACCGCGGCCATCGTGCCGGCCGCCTGGCCGATCGCCATGGAAATGGGCGTCACCCGAAAGGCGGCCGCGGCATCGTGGGTGGCGCTGATGGCGCGTCCGGACACGATCAGATTCTCGGGGGTCTCCACCAACAGACAGCGCATCGGAATACCGTAGGCAATGTCCGGGCGCAGATGCGTTGTATTCGTGACGCCTGCGGTCGGCGAATGGATATCAATGGGGTAGCCGCCGAGCGCAATGACGTCCTCAAAACGCCGTTCGTCCAGCAAATCGCTTGCGCCGAGTGTGTAGAGCCCGCGCACGTGCCGGCTTTCACGCACGCCAACCTGGGACGATGTGTCCATGCGCACGCAGTTCTCGAAACCCGGGCAATATCGGCGCAGGAACTGGAAAATCTCGACGCACTGCTGGCGGCCGATGGCCTCGGCCTGGCTCAACTCAAACGGCTCGGTCGAGCGCAAGCCCTGGATACGCGACGTGTTGACGATGATGACGCCCGGCACATGCGTCTCAAAGAAGAGGACAAACTCGCGCGGGACGCTGATTTCGCCGCGGGCCTGGGCCGCCCGCCACGCATTCACATAACCGCCCAGGCTCACCCGCGCCGAACGGTTCACCATCTCGGGCGTACCGTGGGGAAACTCCTCGGGATGGTCATTGACGAATTGCCGCAGGCGGGTCATGTCGACGTTTGCGACCTTCAGGTTCATCGTCATCGGCTGGGTGGCATCGTCGCCCACCCGGCCATATTGAAAAGGCACGCCTGAGCGGGCCGCGAGATCGGCGTCGCCGGTGGCATCGATGAAGACCCCGGCCTGATAGCGCGTCAATCCAGCCTTGTTGCACACCACGACGGACTCGATGCGATCACCGGTAAGGATGACATCGGCAAGCATCGTGTGATACAGCACGCGCACTCCGGCCTCGCGGGCCATCGTCTCAAGCTCGATCTTGAGCGCTTCACTGTCAAAGGGGGTCACCGTGCTGCAATAGCCCGTGCTGTCCAGCGTATGCCCCGGGCTGGCGTTGCGCTCGACCAGGCGCTCGATCAACTCCTCGGGGAAACCGCGCACGACTTGCTGGTTGGCCCGATTGTGAAAGCTCATCATCGGCCCGACGCCCATCGCCGTCAGCGAGCCGCCCAGAAAGGCATATTGCTCGCACAACAGCACGCGCGCGCCCTCACGGCCGGCAGCGATGGCCGCCATCGATCCGGACGGCCCGCCTCCCATCACAATGACGTCGTAGTGCTCGCCAGTGTTTACGGCAAGCGAAAGTGTCCCCATGGCTATCCTTTTACTCCTGTCTGCATAAAGCTGTCGATGATCTGGCGCTGCGCAAAAACATACACTAGCAGCACCGGGACCACCGCCAGAGTAGTGGCGGCGAGCTGCAAGTGCCAGAGCGGTGTGCCATACGCGTCGACGAAGTTGGCCAGCGCCAGGGGCAGCGTAAACAGGGGCAGGTCATTGACATACAGCAATGGCTCGAGATACGCGTTCCAGCTCGCCAGGAAGGTCAGCACGGCCAGCGCGCCCAGGGCCGGCCGCGCGAGTGGAAGCGCGATACGGGTGAAAATTCCAAAGCGATTCAGCCCATCCAGCATGCCCGATTCCTCGATTTCACGCGGAAGCTGGAGAAAGAACTGGCGCATCATAAACGTTCCGAACACGCTGCCCGCGCCAAAGATCGGGATGATGATCAACGGCACGTGGGTGTTGATCCAGTTAAGCGCGGTCATCATCCGGAAGTTGGGGATGATGGTGACTTCAGCCGGAATCATCAGCGCGCACAGCACGAGCAGGAAGAAGGCGCTGCGGCCGCGAAACGCAATGCGAGCGTAGGCGTAGCCCGACAGAGAAGCGATCAACAACACTCCGATCGTCACGACCGTCGAGATGAAGAGACTGTTGGCGTACTGGCGCGCAAATGGTTGATACGAGAACACCTCGACGAAGTTAGACCAGTTCGGATTGGCCGGAAAGAGGGGTGGCGGGAACAAGAAGATATCATTCAGTCCCTTGACCGAACTGCTGATCATCCACCAGAACGGGAACAGAAACGGAACGCTCATGAGGGCCATCAGCAGATAGGCCCGCCAATGGCGCATCCACGCGAATGGATTCGAAAAACGCGCTCGGGACAGGCTAGACCTCATTGTAGACAAACCTCCGCCGGAGCGCCCATTGGGCCAATGTGAGCGTCAACGCAATCACAAAAAGCACGACCGCCAGGCTGCTCGCGTATCCGGTCTCGAACACTTTAAAGGCCTGGAAGTAGATGTAGTAGACCAGCACAAACGTGGAGTTGGCCGGGCCGCCCTGGGTGAGCATAACGATGTGATCAAAGACTTGCAGCGATCCAATGACGGTAATCACCGTGACCAGAAGGGTTGTAGGCGCGAGCAGCGGCAGGGTGATCCGCCGAAAAACTTGCGCCCGGGTTGCGCCATCGATCTGGGCGGCCTCGACATATTCGGTTGGGATGTTCTTCAGCGCCGCAAGGAAGATCACGGTGTTCAATCCGACCGTCTTGATCACCCGGCTGAAGATGACCGCCGCCATAGCCCACCCTTCGGTGCGCAGCCAGTCCGGTCCGGTGATGCCAAGGGCAGCCAGGAGCTGGTTGATCGGCCCGCGGTCACCCTGCAACAGAAACTGCCAGACGATCGCCCAGGCGACAGACGCCGTAATCACCGGCGCGAAGAAGACGGCCCGAAAAAACGTAATCCCCGCCAACGCCCGGGCCAGCATGTTGGCCAGCAAGAGCGCCAGGGCGATGTTGAACGGCACCAGCCCCGCGCTGAAAATCAACGTATTGCCGACTGTCTTCCAGAACAGCGGATCCCTGGCAGCCATCGTGCCGTAGTTGTCCAGGCCGATAAAGCTGACTTTTCCCGACAGCAGGTTCCTCGACTCCAGGCTGAACAAAAAGACCGACACGATCGGGATGAGCACAAAGACGGTGAACCCGATCAGTTGCGGTGTGACAAAGGCGTAGCCCCAGACCGAGTCCTTCTGGGCCCAGGTCAAACCACGCCGGCGCGGCGCGAGTGTCGTTTTCACAGGTGTTCCTTGGCGTCAGACCCCGGTCCGGCAAGATGCCGGGCCGGGATCTAACGCGGTTGCAAGGCGCGTTCGAATCTGGCGTTAGGGCGTCAACAAGGGGGCAATCGCCTTGCAGGCCTCGTCCATCTGGGCCTTGACGTCTGCTCCGGGAAGCCAGACTTTGTCAAAGATCGGCTTCAGCGCCAGTTCAATCTTGGCGAAGTTGGCGTGGACGGGCACGATTTTTCCCTTCTCAATGCCAACAGTCACGGCTGCCTTCATCTGATCGGGCGAGACCATCGGGTTGGAGGTGAGGAAGGCTGTGCTTTCCAGCACGCTCTTGCGCGCGGGCGGGAAATAGATGCTCATTTTGGCCGTGTTCTCGGCGTTGGTCATGAAGGCGGCAAAGTCCAGCGCGGCGGGCTGGTTCTTGCCCGAGCGGAACACGCCCAGGGCAGCCTGCCCGACGATTTGCGAATCACCGGCGGGGCCGGACGGCATCGGGATGACGTCCCACTTGAAAGGGGCCTTGTCGAGTTTTGCGAGGCGGCTCAACTGGGCCGTCGTCATGCCGACCTGACCGGCATAGAAGTCGCTCTTGTCGCCAATGGGCATAGCCGACTTGTCTTTGAACAACATGTCGTGAATCAATTGCATCGCCTTGACCGAGCTATCAGCGTTAAGGGCGCACTTGGTGCCTGTGGCATCCCACAGATCGCCGCCATATGCCCGGATCACCGGCGCAATGATATTGGCGTTATAGGGGAAGCTGTCGATCGGCTGGAAGCCATAGACGCCGCCGCCGGTCGCCGCGATGGCCTTGGAGGCCTGGGCCAGGGTCTCCCAGTTCCACTTGCCCTGAGCCAGCAACTTATCGGGCGTGTCCATGCCAGCCTTGGCGAACAGGTCCTTGTTGTAGACGATGAAGAACGGCGAGGTCGAGAACGGAATGCCATACACGGTGTTTCCGCGCTGCCACAGTCCCATCGCGGGCTGTGAGTACTCGGCGAAGTTGTAATTCTGGGTTTTGTCCAGGGTAGGTTTCAAATCGACCAGGACACCGGCATCGATCAGGGCCGGGGCCGAATTCTCGACCACCCATCCCAGATCGGGCGGATTGTTGCCCGACATCTGGACGGTCAGTTTCGAGAGATAGTCGGCAAATGGGATGACGTCGAACTTGACGCTGACGTTGGGGTTCTTCACCTTGTATGCGCCGGCAATATCGTTCATCGTCTGCAGGTGCTTCTCATTGCCACTCCACACCGTCACACGAAGATTGACCGGCTCGGCGGACGCCGGTTTTGTGGACGCCGGCGAGGCGGGCGCAGCGGTAGGAGCCGCGGGCGCGGCAGCGCAGGCGGACAGGACGAGCGAGGCC
>JBDSIP010000020.1:0-5283 GCA_039917915.1 Thermoflexales bacterium | reverse complement strand
ACCCGCCAGGGCAGCTTGACGCTGCCGCAACCGGGCCGGCGCTCGCCAGCAGCATCCGAACACCTCAAAGCGGAATGCAGGAAGGCGTCATCGATCCTCTACGGGCGACGGTCATCCGCGGCCAGGTGTGCGAGCAAAACGGAAACGCGATTGTTGACGCGCGGATCACGGTACTGAACCATTCCGAATACGGCAGCACCTTCACCGGCGCGGACGGCGTCTTCGACCTTCTGGTAAACGGCGGCGATTTGATGACCCTCGTCTATACCAAGACCGGCTATCTCCCGTCCCAACGACAAACGCTTACGCCGGCGCAGGACTACGTCTGGCTGCCCGACATTGTCATGCTGGCCGTCGACACACAGGTCACGGTCATCGACCTAAGTACGCCCGCCATGCAGGTCGCGCGGGGAAGCGCCATCACCGACGTTGATGGCGCGCGCCAGGCGACCCTCTTAATACCGCGATACACGCAAGCCGAATTGGTCCTTTCAAACGGCACGACCCAGACGCTCACGAATCTTCATATTCGCGCGACGGAATACACCGTGGGCCGGGCTGGACCTCTGGCGATGCCAGCCCCGCTCCCGCCCAGCAGCGGCTATACCTACGCGCTGGAATACGGTGCCGATGAAGCGCTTTTGGCTGGCGCCGACGAGGTTCGCTTCAGTCAGGCGCTCTTTCACTACGTCGAGAATTTCCTCAACTTCCCGGTCGGCACGGCCGTGCCCATGGGTTACTACGACAGGGCGAAAGCGCTCTGGATTCCATCCGACAACGGCCGAGTAATCAAGATACTCAGCATCATCAGCGGCACGGCGAATCTTGACACGGATGGCAATGGCGTGGCAGACAACGGTGTCGTGATTACGCCGTCGAAGGTCTTGACGATCACGGCGGACGAACGCCAGCAACTGGCCGGTCTCTATCAGGCCGGCCAGAGCCTATGGCGCGTGCCGATCACCCATTTTACACCCTGGGACTGCAATTGGCCGTACGGCCCGCCTCCGGGCGCGAAGCCCCCGGACAAGAAACCTCTCCCAAACCCGCCGCTCGATTGCCCGCAATGCAAAGGCGGTTCGATCATCGAAACCCAGAACCAGGTCCTGGGTGAAGAGGTGGCCCTCGACAACGCGCCCTTCAGCTTGAATTACCGGAGCGATCGAGCCCCGGGGCGGGTGGCGGCCTACACGCTTGATATCCCGCTTAGCGGCAGCTCGGTGCCGACCGGTCTTGCGCGCATCGCGTTGGAAGTGTCGATTGCCGGTCAACGCGACACGCGACAGTTCTCGGCGGCGCCGAATCAGAACACCCAATTCATCTGGAATGGCAAGGACGCATATGGCCAAATCCTGCAGGGCCAACAGCGCATCACCACGCGAATTGGCTACGTCTACACCGCAACCTATCAGCAACCAGCCCAACTGGCTCAGGGCTTCGCGGCACTTTCCGGGGTCCCGTTCACGGCGAATCCCGCGCGCCAGGAAGTAACGCTCTGGCAGGACTGGAGCGGCATGCTCGGCACTTTGGACGCTCGCAGTCAGGGATTGGGCGGTTGGAGCCTGGATGCGAATCATGTCTACGACCCCAAGAGCAAGACACTCTATTTAGGGGACGGGACACGGCGCAGCACGGAATCCCTGGGCGCAGCCATCATCAACACGTTCGCCGGCGGCGGGAACGTGCCCGGACCCGGCATCGGCGATGGCGGCCCGGCCACCCAGGCCGAGTTGGCGGTTCCAAACAGCGTCGCCGTTGGGCCGGATGGCAGCGTCTATATCGCGGAGACTTACCATTATGGTGTCCGACGGGTTGACGCGGCCGGCATGATTACGACCGTAGCGGGCAGTGGCGTCTTTGGCTTCAGCGGCGATGGCGGCCCCGCAATATCGGCCACCCTGAATAACCCGTACGGCATTGCGGTGGCCCCGGACGCCAGCTTATTCATTTCGGACTTGGGAAACAACCGCATCCGGCGGGTCGACGCAAATGGCGTCATCACCACCGTGGCGGGGACAGGCCCGTACGGTTTCAGTGGAGATGGCGGCCCGGCGACGCTCGCCCAGTTAAACGGGCCATACGGCGTTGGGCTTGGGCCGGATGGGAGTCTGTATATCGCCGACCGGGACAATTCGCGCGTTCGACGGGTCGGTCCGGACGGCATCATCAGCACGGTGGCGGGCGGTGGCGCATGTGGCGGAAGTCAGGGTGATGGCGGACCTGCGACCTGGGCGTGTCTCTCCCAGCCCTGGCGTATTACGGTTGGGCCCGACGGCAGCCTGTATATCGCGGATCGGGGCCACCATCGCGTGCGCCGGGTCGGGACCGATGGCTTCATCAGCACGGTGGCAGGCGCCGGCACTGGCGGCTTCAGCGGGGATGGCGGCCCGGCGACTCTGGCTCAACTTTCTTCGCCCGAGGATATCGCCGTGGGAGCGGATGGCACCCTGTATATCGCGGACGCGAGCAACTACCGCGTGCGCCAGGTTGGGTCCGATGGGATCATCAACACCGTCGCTGGGAATGGGACGTCCGGATTTAACGTCGGGGCCGACGGCGGCCTGGCGATTCGCGCCCAATTCAGCAAGCCCACCGGGCTGGCCCTGGGACAGGATGGCAGACTGTATGTCGCCGACTACCTCAATCAGCGAGTGCGCCGGGTGATGACCATCCTGCCGGGCGGATCGGCGGGTAATATCATCATCCCGAGCAGGGATGCCAGCCAGGTCTATGTTTTTAGCGGATCGGGCCGTCACTTGCGGACGCTCCACGCCCTGACAGGAGCGATCCTGCACGAGTTCTCCTACGACGGCGCCTTTCGCCTCACGGCCGTGACGGATGGCGACGGCAACGTCACCACGATCGCGCGCGACATTTCGGGGAAGCCCACCGCGATTGTCGGGCCATATGGGCAGACCACAATGTTAGCGCTGGATGCCAACGGTTATCTCAGCGGCATTACAAACCCGGCCAACGAAACCATCCAACTCGCTTCGACACCGGGCGGGCTGCTGACCAGCTTCACAAGCGCGCGAGGACATACTTCCAGCTTCACCTACGATTCGCTCGGCCGCCTCACCCGCGACGATGATCCGGCCGGGGGCTTCAAGACCCTGTCCCGCGCCGATGAAAGCCTGGCCTACACCGTCACCTACGGGACGGCCTTGAACAACACAACCGCCTATCAAGTCGCAAATCAGAACAACGGCGATCAAAGGCGTCTCAACACGCTTGCGAATGGCACGTTGTTTGAATCAACGCGCCGTGCCGATGGCGCCGAGACGAGCAGATCTCCTGAGGGCGTTGTCAACGCTGCCGTTCTCGGCCCCGATCCGAGCTGGGGCATGCAGGCGCCCCTGGCCATTGCCGCGGCGATCACAACACCCGCCGGCCTGCGTGCCTCGATCGCCGTAACGCGCACGACGAGTCTGACCGATACCGCCAATCCACTCAGCCTTGTCAGTCTGATTGAGACCTCCGTCCTCAATGGTCGCGCTTTCACGACCACATTCACCGCCGCCAACCGAACCTTCACCGAGACAACACCTGAGAAGCGCGTGACTGTCGCCACGATTGACTCGCAGGGCCGGCCCACAAAGGAGCAAGTGGGCGGCCTGCTGCCAACGTTGTACACCTACGACAGCCGTGGCCGGCTTGGCACCGTGTCCCAGGGCGCAGGATCCGAGTCTCGCGTCATCACGCGCACGTACGACAGCAACGGTTATCTCGCGGCGATCACCGATCCGCTTGGCCGCGTCACGAGCCTGGCCCGCGATCCGGCTGGCCGCGTCACGACAGAGACCCTGCCCGATGGTCGCGCAATCAGGTATGCCTACGATGCAAGCGGCAACCTGACGAGCCTGGCGCCGCCCGGACGCCCCGCGCACACATTCGCTCACACGGCCGTGGAACTTGCGTCCTCCTATTCTCCGCCGGCAGCGAGCGCCGCCACTACGCCGACACTCTACGCGTACAACGCAGATCGTCAACTGATTCGCATCACGCGCCCGGACGGACAGGCAGTGATGATCGGCTATGACGGCGCGGGCCGGCAAGTCAGCATGACCCTGGGGCGGGGCGTTATCAACACCACCTTCGATCCGGCGACCGGAAACACCGCGACCATAAACACTCCGGGCGGAACCCAGCTCGCCTTTACCTACGACGGGTCGTTGCCGACGGGCGAGATATGGTCAGGGCCGGTCAGCGGGGCCGTGAGCCGGAACTACGACAACAACTTCCGGGTGATCTCGATCACCGTAAATGGGCAAGCAATTGGCTTCCGCTACGACGGGGACAACCTGCTGACCCGGGCTGGCGACCTCACCTTGACCCGCAGCCTGCAAAACGATCTGATCCTTGGCACATCGCTGGGCGGGATCACCGACACGCGCGGCCCAAATGGATTCGGAGAAGTGATCAGCTACACGGCGTCATTTAGCGCCACGCCGTTGTACGCCGCGCTGTATGACCGGGATAAGCTGGGGCGCATTCGACAAGTGACCGAGACGATTGGCGTGGCATCCACCGTAGTGAGTTACACCTACGATCTGGCGGGGCGCCTCGCGACGGTCTCGACAAATGGGGCGCCGACCGCCGCCTACAGCTATGACAGCAACGGTAATCGCCTGAGTGTTACGCGCCCCGGCGGGGTCACCAACGGGACCTATGATGCCCAGGATAGGCTGCTCCAGTACGGCGAAGCAGGCTTCACGTATGCCCCGAGCGGCGAGTTGCGGACGAAGACAAATGGCGCGGGAACGAAAACCTACGAATACGACGAGGCGGGCAACCTCATCACGGTCACGCAGCCAATTTCCATCGGCCCTCAGCTCATCTACGTGGTTGATGGTCAGAACCGTCGGATTGGCAAGCGAGTCAACGGCGCGCTCATTCAGGGGTTTCTTTATGAAGACGATCTGCGGCCCGTCGCAGAACTGGACGGTGGCAACAATATCGTCAGCCGTTTCGTATACCCCGGCGACGGGAACATTCCCTACTACATGATCAAGGGCGGCATGACTTATCGCATCCTCACCAACGACCAGGGCAGCCCAGTCCTGGTGGTGAGTACGTCAACTGGGCAGGCAATCCAGAGAATTGCCTACGATGAGTTCGGACGCGTATTGAGCGATACCAACCCAGGCTTTCAGCCTTTTGGGTTTGCCGGAGGGCTATATGACCGCGATACCCAACTGACGCGTTTTGGGGCGCGTGATTATGATGCCGAAGCCGGGCGTTGGACCGCGAAGGATCCGATCTTGTTCGATGGCGGTGACGCGA
>JBDSIP010000019.1:0-2798 GCA_039917915.1 Thermoflexales bacterium | reverse complement strand
CTCACCTGACCAAACCTGACTCTCCTGATGAAACAACGCCAAATGGTATAATTTAAGCGCGTCCCAATAGCTCAGTTGGATAGAGCGCTTGCTTGCGGAGCAATAGGTCGGGAGTTCGAGTCTCTCTTGGGACATGCCCATAGCCGCCCCACCGGGCGGCTGTGCTGTTTTTCGGGCCGGGCCAAGCCGCCCGATGGGGGAGCCGCATGGCGCCACAGATCAGCGTCGAAGACCTGTCCAAACACTATCAGGTGCACGAGAAGGACCCGGGCCTGGCGGGCAGCCTGCGGGCCTTTTTCGCCCGCAAATACAAGACCGTCAAGGCCGTCGATCGGGTCACCTTCAACATCGACTGTGGCGAGCGGGTCGGTTTTCTGGGCCCCAACGGGGCCGGCAAGACGACCACCCTCAAGGTGCTGTCCGGCCTGCTCTACCCCACCAGCGGCGCCACCCGGGTCATGGGCTTCACCCCGCACAAGCGCGAGGCCGCCTATCTGCGGCGCTTTACCTTGGTCATGGGTCAGAAGCAGCAACTGCTGTGGGACCTGCCGGCCATCGAGACCTTTCTGATCAACCAGGCGATCTATGAGATCTCGAAGAGCGATTTCGAGGCCACCCTCAAGGAGCTCGACCAACTGCTTGACCTCGGGCCGCTGCTTCGTAAACAAGTGCGCAAGCTCTCGCTCGGCGAGCGGATGAAATGCGAGCTCGCGGCCGCCCTGCTCCACCGGCCCCAGGTGCTGTTCCTGGATGAGCCCACCATCGGCCTGGACGTCACGATGCAGGTTCGGATCCGCGACTTCGTAGCCGAATACAACGCGCGCTACGGCGCGACGGTGATACTGACCAGCCACTACATGGCCGACGTAACGGCCTTGTGCAACCGGCTGATCGTCATCGACAAGGGCCGCCTGCTCTATGACGGCGAGTTCCGGGCCCTTATCGAACGCATGGCGCCCTACAAGATCATCAAACTCCAGCTCCCCCACCCTTTGCCGGCCGGGCGCCTGGCCGCCTTTGGCGAGGTGCAATCCAGCGAGGGACTCAACGCGGTGTTACGCATCCCGCGCGCGCGGGCGACCGAAACCGCAGCCCGCATCCTGACTGAGATTGAGGTCGACGATGTCACGTTTGAGGATCCCCCGGTCGAGGACATCATTCGGCATGTCTTCGCCGGCGGCCTGATCCCAGGCGAGAAAACGTCATGATCAGCCTCGCCCGAAAATACGTTGCGTATGGCAAGGCCGCCTGGTCAAACATGCTCGAATACCGGGCCCAGATTCTGCTGTGGATGACGGGCAGTCTGCTGATGATCGTGATGCTGATGGTTTGGCTGGGGATCGCGGCCGACCAGGCCACTGTTGGCGGCTTTTCGGCGATCGATTTCACCCTGTATTACATGCTCGGCCTGGTGGTGCGCAATATGACGGCGGTGTGGGCATCCTGGGAACTCGATACACAGATCCGCGAGGGAACGCTCTCGCCCCAGCTTCTGCGCCCGATCAACCCGATCCACAACCACATTGCCGCCAACTGGGTGGAGAAGATTATCCGTTTGGCCATCACGGTGCCCATTGCCGCCTTCGTCATCGCACTCACTCCCGGGGCGAAGATCGACCTCAGTCTGGGCGCGCTGGCGGCCGTGCTGCTGGCGGTGCTCGGCGCGTGGGGGGTGGCGTTTTTTGTCGATTACCTGATCGGGCTGACAGCATTCTGGACCACTCAGACCTCGGCCTTCATCATGGGCTTCTACGGCCTGCGGATCGTCCTGTCGGGGACGGCCGCGCCGATGCAGCTCTTTCCGGTCGAGTTCCAGGCCGCATTAACCACGTTGCCGTTTCGATACATGCTCTCGTTCCCGCTCGAGATCGCGCTGAACAAGCTCAGCCCGGAACAGATTCTGAGCGGGCTGGCAATTCAATGGGCATGGGTGGCTGGTTTTGTGCTTGCCGTGGCGGTGGTGTGGCGGCTGGCGATCCGCAACTACTCGGCGGTGGGGGCCTGATCCAGCATGCGCTATGTGCGGCTGATGGGCCTGTTCATCAAATCGAGTCTGCTGGTCGAGCTCGAGTACCGGGCGAACTTCCTCGCCCAGGGCGTTCTCGGCCTCTTGTACGCGGGGGTGAGCGTTGCCAGCATCCTGTTGTTCTTTTCACAATCGAGCCGGCTGGGCGGATGGACCCTGGATGAGGCCCTGATCATCGTTGGGCTGTTCACGATTTTTGACGGCTTGATGGAATGCATCGTGCTGCCAAACATCAAGCGCCTGGTCGAGAACATCCGGAATGGGGCCTTCGACTTCACCCTGCTCAAGCCCATCAACAGCCAGTTTCTGGCCACCCTGCGTTATGCGCGCCTGCACGGGCTCACCGACATGGCGGTGGGGACGGTCGTGATCGTCACCGCGGTCGGCCGAATTGGCTACCGCCCCAGCCCAGCGGACATGTTCGGATTCGGGCTGACCTTTGTGATGGCCTGCCTCATCGTGTATTCGATTCAGTTGGCGATGGCGACGACGGCGTTCTGGTTCGTCAAAGTCGACAATTTCACCGAGGCGTTCCGGGCGGTCTACGACACGGCCCGCTTCCCCGTGACGGCGTTTCGGGGCGGGCTGCGAATCGCCTTGACCTTTGTCGCGCCGATCGCCTTCATGACGACGGTCCCGGCCCAGGCGCTGCTTGGGCGTTTGGATGCGGGTCTGGTGCTGGGCTCGCTCGGTTTCGGCCTCGGCCTGTTCGCGGCCAGCGCGGCCCTCTGGCGCTACGCGATACGGAGCTACAGCAGCGCGAGTTCGTAGA
>JBDSIP010000018.1:0-27049 GCA_039917915.1 Thermoflexales bacterium | reverse complement strand
TCTGGCGACGCCCGTTGGTAGCGAATTGATCATGAACGTTTTCGACACGCTGGTCGGTTGGAAGGCGCCGGAGTTCAAAGATCTGGAAGGCCGCCTGGCCCAGAGCTGGACAATCTCCGACGACAAGACCACTTACACCTTCAAGCTGCGCAGCGGGGTCAAGTTCCACGACGGCACCGACTTCAACGCGGACGCGGTCAAGAAGGGCTTTGAGCGGATCAAAGACGTGAACTCGTTCATGAAGGCCTACTTCGGCGGGATCAAGGAGATCAAGGCCGTTGACGCCGGCACCGTGATGATCACCCTTGACAAGCCAAACGGCGTGTTTCTCTCCTACCTTGCCATGCCGCAGGCCACGGTCGGCAGCCCGGCCGCCGTCGACAAGTACGGCAAGGCGATCAACGTAAACCCGGTCGGCACCGGCCCGTTCATGTTCGAGAGCTACACCCAGGACACCCAGACCGTGTTGAAGGCGAACCCGAATTACTTCCGCGGGGCGCCGAAGATCCAGAAGATCATCTATCGGGTCATTCCGAACGCCGCCACGCGCCGGCTCGAGCTGGAAAACGGCACAGTCGACATCGTCCAGCAGAACGGGCAGCTCTTCTCGATCCCGGTCAACGACATCAAGGCGCTCAAGCAGAATGCGAATGTGGATGTGATCGAGCTGCCCAGCCAGATCATCCGCTACATCCAGTTCAATAACAGCAAGACCGACGGCCCGATCGCCGACAAGCGGGTGCGCCAGGCTATCGCCACGGCCATCGACTATGACGGCATGGTCAACGACCTGCTGGGCGGCACAGCCAACAAGATGTACGGCCCGCTGACTGACAACAGCTGGGGCTGGAACCCGGCGATGAAGGATGCGGCCCCCAAGCGCGACGTGGCCAAGGCCAAGGCGCTGCTGAAGGAAGCCGGCTACGGCGAGGGCGGCAAGTCGCTCGAGCTAACCCTCTACACCTTCACCGGGCAGTCGTGGAAGGATCTCGGCACCTTCATCCAGGCCAATCTGGCCGATATCGGCGTCACCGCCAAGATCGAGCAACTCGACTTCAGCTCTGCGCTGCGACCGCTGCACACCGAAGGCAAGCACGACCTCGCCATTGGCGGGCGCCAGCCGTGGTACAACGACCCCGAGGCCCACATCACGATCGATTACCTATCCACCCTTGGCCCAACGGCGCTGACATTCCGGATGGCCAAGGATGATGCGCTGGACAAGGCGATCCTCGATGCCCAAACGGAGCAGGATTTCGCGAAGCGCAAGCAGATTTACTTCGATCTGCAGACCAAGATCCTGGACAAGGCGCCCGGGGCGTATCTGTTCAACCCGAAGATCATCATCTACAAGCGCAAGAACGTGCAGGGCCTGGTCGTCAACAGCGCCCCGCCGCTGTCCGAGTACTGGAGCGTCAGCAAGACCAAATAGCGGCGGCAGGATAACCTGATCGCGCAATTAGACCGGCCGGCCCATCCGGCCGGTCCAATCGCTGATCGCCGCTCCAGATAAAATCCGCGCGTGATCCAGTTTCTGCTGCGCCGCCTCATGGCCGCCGGGCTGGTGTTGCTCGTCGTCGCGACGCTGATCTTCCTGTTCGTGCGGCTGGTGCCCGGCGACCCCGCCGTGGCGCTGCTTGGGTCCGGCGCGACCAACGCCCAAATCCAGGCGTTGCGGCAACAACTCGGGCTGGACCGGACGCTGCCGGAGCAGTTCGCCACCTACCTCGGCGGCCTGCTGCGGGGCGATCTGGGCGCATCCCTGCGCACAAACCGCCCGGTGGCGCAGGAACTCCTGCAACGCCTGCCCGCGACCATCGAGCTCACCGTAGCCGCGCTGGTCTCGGCCATCGTGGTTGGGATTCCGATCGGGCTGTGGTCGGCCTATGCGGCCAATCGCCTGGCCGACCATGTCATCCGGATCGTGTCGCTGGTCGCGGTCTCCGCGCCGGTGTTCTGGCTGGCCCTCTTCGCCCAGGTGATCTTCTCCGTCCAACTCAACCTGCTGCCCGTGTCGGCGCGCCTCGATCCGCTTTTGAAGGCCCCGGCCGGCACGGGCTTTCTCCTGATCGACGCGCTGGCGGCCGGCGACATGCAGGTATTCGGCAGCGCGCTCAGCCACCTGGTGTTACCTGCCGGCGTGCTCGCGGCATACCTCGCGGCCGTCATTGCGAGGATGGTGCGGGCCAGCACCATCAGCGAGATCCGCCAGGACTACGCCCGGACCGCCCGGGCGAAAGGGCTATCCCGCCTGGGCATGGTCCTCAAGCACGCCCTGCCCAACGCCCTGTTGCCAGCCATCACCCTGATCGGGCTGAAGGTCGCCGAATTGCTCGGCGGCGCGATCCTGACCGAGACGGTGTTCTCCTGGCCGGGGATTGGCCGTTACATGTTCGAGGCCATTACCAACCGCGACTATCCGGTCATCCAGGGCGCGACGCTGTTGTTCGCCTCGGGATTCATTCTGTCATCGATGGCGGTGGACGCGCTGTATGGCGCGCTCAACCCGCGCATCCGGGCCGGGCGGGGCTGATCTCAGATGGCCGCGCTGCGCCGCTTCCTGCTTCGACTCACCCGCCGTCCGCTCGCGCTGCTGGCCTTGCTGCTGCTGGTCGCCATCGCCGCGGCCGTCATCGCCGCGCCGTCGCTCACGCCGTACTCGCCGACGAAGATCGACATCGCCCACAAGCTCTCTCCGCCCGACGATGCGCATGCCCTGGGCACCGACAACTTCGGTCGCGATCTTCTCAGCCGGATCGCCTTTGGTGGCCGGAGCACGCTGCTGATCGGGGTGCTGGTGGTGGCCCTGGCATTCGCGGCCGGGGTGCCGATTGGGGTCGTGTCTGGAACGTTAGGCGGAACCGTTGACGCCATACTCATGCGGGTCGTCGACGCCTGGCTGTCTTTTCCCGGCCTGGTCATGGCGATCCTGCTGGCTGCCATCCTGGGCGCGGGCCTGCAGAACGCCATGTTCGCGGTCGCGCTGACCTACATCCCGCAATTCGCCCGGATGGCGCGCGGCCAGGCGCTGGCCGTGCGGGCGCAACCGTTCATCGAGGCGTCGCAGGCGCTGGGCATGTCGCTTCCACGCCTCATGGTCCGGCACATCTTCCCGAACAGCCTCACGCCCCTGCTTGTCCAGGCCAGCCTGCTGATCGGCAGCGCCATCCTGCAGACGGCCAGCCTGGGTTTCCTCGGCCTCGGCGCGCAACCACCACTCCCCGAGTGGGGGGCCGATGTGGCCTCCAACACCGAGTTTCTGCGCGAGGCGGCCTGGGTGGCGATTTATCCCGGGCTGGCCATCCTGCTCACCGTGCTGGGCTTCAACCTGCTCGGTGACGCGATCGTAGACTGGCTCGATCCGCGCCGCGATTGAAGCGCTAGTCCGCCACCGGCCCGTACAGCTCGGGCCGGCGGTCCTTGAGATACGGCATGCGCAGCCGGGTGGCCTCGATTGAATCCAGGTCGCACTGCGCGACGAGGACCGTTTCCGCCTCGCCGGCCTGGGCGAGGACCTGCCCGCGCGGCCCGGCGATCAGGCTGCCACCGAAGAAACGCTTCCAATCCTCCGTCCCGCAGCGGTTCACAAACACGCCGAACACACCGTTTTCGAAGCAGCGCGTCCGCGCCATCTCGGCGAAGCCGTCCTCGTCGGTGGTCGTGATCGGCACGACGATGATCTCGGCGCCCTTCAGGACCAGCACCCGCCAGGCCTCTGGAAAACCGCGGTCATAGCAGATCAGGATCCCGAGTTTGCCGAAGGGCGTGTCGAACACCGGCAACTTGTTGCCCGGCTTGAAGAAGAACTTCTCCTTGCCAGATTCCGGGCTGCTGAGCAAAGCAATGTGCGTTTTGCGGTATGTGCCCGCGATTTCGCCCCGGGGGTTGACGAGCACGGCGGTGTCATAGCACACGCCCGCCAGCTCGCGCTCGAATACCGAGGGCACCAGCCACACCCGGTGCTGGCGGGCGAGGTCGCGCATCGCCCGGACCGTCGGGCCGTCCAACGGCTCGGCCCGCTCGAACAGCTTCACGTCGGTGTTCGAGAATGACACATAGTCATAGGCGAACAACTCGGGCAGCACCACCAGTTGGGCGCCGCGTCCAGCGGCTTCGGCCACGGCGTCGGCGGCCTTCTTCAGATTGGCGTCACGGTCGCCCACCACGCTCGTCATTTGCGCAGCGGCCACGGTCAGGATTCGGTTTGTCATCGTGTTGATATGGAAGCGCGCAAGCCGCCCGCTTCAGTATTCGTAGGTTGCGCGTCCCTTTTGAACGGCGACGCCGGCCAGCAGGTTGAGCACGGTCCAGATCACGATCCAGTGCATCGAGTCGGCGTGGGCAGGGCTGGACATGGTGGCCAGACCGAGGCAGCCCTGGCGGCCCACCTCGAACGCCATGCCCAGCAGGTCGTCGGCGCTCATCCCGAGCGGCTCGGGGTAGCTCCAGTCCGGGCTGACGCTGATGTCGAGGACGTCCCAGTCGATGCCGAACCACAGCCCGGCCGCGCCTTCGCTGGCGCGCTGGATGACTTCGCGAGTCAGCGATGCCCCGCCGAGCCGCTTCATCTCCCGCGAGGTGTACAGTCCGCAGCCCTGCTGGCGGTACCAGTCCGCGTTGGCCTTCGGGTTACCCGGCCCGCGCATGCCGACCTGCATGTGCCGGCGGGGATCAAAGCCCGGCAGGCGCAATTGATGGCGCACCCAGGTCATGGCCGAGAGCGAGGCGTCGCCCTGCCAGTGTTCGCGATTGTCGCCGTGCGCATCCAGGTTGATCGCCCCGATGGGCGCGCCGGCGCGCGTTTTCGAGAGGGCGGCCGCGAGGGTGTAGCCCGAACAGGGCGCGCTTCCGCCCAGCGTTATCGGGATGGCGCCCGCGTCCAGAACGTCCGATATCTTGTCGATGACGTTCTGGACGGACTGGGCCAGATCGCCCGGCTCGATGCGGGCGTCGCCATAGTCGACCACGTTGAGCGCCGCGAAGACATCGATGTCGCGCTCGGGCAGATACCCGCCGGCGTATTTGGCGCTGGCCAGGCGGACCTTCTTGGCGGTCAGCTCGGCGTCAAATCCGAAGGCCGGCGTGCCATATGGCACGCCGATGATGGCGGCGTCGGCCCCGGCCAGTTCGGCCCGCGCGAACGCGGGCCGGCAGCCAAGAAATGTGGGCACCCCCGGATACAATTGCGGCCGGCCTGTGTAACTAAGCATTCCCGATTCTATCCACGCCTTTTGATGAAAATCGCCTGCGTTCAACTCAACAGCAACGCCGCGCCGGCCGTGAACGTGGGCCGGACGTGCGAGTATATCGACCGCGCCGTCGCCGATCATCTCCCCGACCTGATTGTGCTGCCCGAGTTCTTCAATACTCTGTATTTCAGTCAGTATCGGGACTACGCGCATCTGCAACTGGCCGAGCGGGAGGATGGACCCTCGCTGAGCGCCGTCCGCGAGCGGGCTGCCCGCCACGGCATCCACCTCGTCGCGCCGATCTTTGAGCTCGACGGGCCGGGTCGCTACTTTGACACGGCGTTTCTGATCGGGCCGGCCGGCGAGATTATCGGCCGGTATCGCAAGGTGCACCCGGCCGCCACTTCCAGTTTGGAGAAAATCTATTTCCGTTACGGTGCCGAGTTCCCGGTGTGGGACGTCCTCGGCTGGAAGATTGGGATCGCGATCTGCTATGACACCTTCTTTCCCGAGTCGGCCCGGATGCTGTCCGTCCAGGGGGCGGAGCTGCTGATCTTCCCGTTTGCGGGCGGCACTTTTCCGTTGTGGTTTGAGCTGCACCGAATCCGCGCGTTTGAGAATCTGGCGTATGTCGCGGTCTGCGACAAGGTGGGGCCTGAGGGGGATTGGACGTTCGGAGGCAAGAGCCTGATCGCTTCCCCGCTGGGCGATCTTCTGGCGACCGCCAGCGACACCCGGGAGGAGATCATCGCGGCGACGCTCGACCGCGACCAGGTATTCGCCGCCCGGGTCAAATACCCGATGTATCGCGACCGCCAGCCGTGGGCCTATGGCCATCTGACCGATTCGAGGTAGCTCTGATGGGATTCATGAACCTGGACCGTTGCCGGGCCGCGCTCGCGGAGGCGCGGCTGGACGCGCTGCTGTTGCTTTCACCACGGCACACCTATTACGCCACCGGCTACCGGCACTGGTTTCTGAACCTGTATGCCGAGGCCGGCTACGCCGCCGCGATCGTTCCGGCCGACCCGGCCATCGCGCCGCTGGCGGTCTGCACTGACGTCGAAGAGCCCAACTTCCGGACGACGGCGCCGGAGTTCAGCGACGTGGCGACCTATCGTGCCTGGGTGGCCTACGGCGATATCCCCGCGCCCGGCGACGATGACCCGTTTGAGCTGATGGCGCGGGCGCTGGCCGATCAGCCGGACGCGCGGGCCGGCTTGCTCGACCCCGAAGCTGTGACGCGCTTGATCACGGAACGCATGAAGTCCGCGGGTCTGGGACGCGGTCGGATCGGGATCGAGTCGGCCTTCGTGTCCGCCCGGGCAATGGGCTGGCTGCGGGCGGCGCTGCCGGATTGCGAGTTTTTCGACGCCGGTCGGCTGATCAAGTTGCTGCGCGCCGTGAAATCGCCGGCCGAGGCAGGATTGTTGCGCCTGGGCACGCAATTGTGCGAGCGGGCCATCACCGACGTGATCGCGTCGCTGCGCGAGCGAATGACCGCCTCCGAGATCGCCCGGATCTATCGCGCTTCGGTCTTCAATCACGCCCCCGACGGCCGCGTGTTGAATGCGCGGGTCACGCTTAGAGTGGGCCCGGACGCTCTGCTGCCGGCCAGCTCGGGCGGATATCGCCTGCGCCGCGGCGATCTGATCTTTCTGGACTGCGGGGTGGATGTCGCGGGGTATTGGGCAGACATGGGGCGCTGCGCGGTATTCGGCCAGGCTTCGCCCGCACAACGTAAAGTGTACAGCGCCTTGCGGGCCGGGTTCGACGCCGCCACGGCGATCGCGCAGGTTGGCGCGCCGCTTCGCGAGGTGTTCGACGCGGGCCTCGGGGCGGTCCGCGCCGCTGGGATGACGAGTTACACCCGGGGCAATCTCGGCCACGGCATCGGGCTGCATCCCGCCCCCGAGTTGCCGATCGTCAGCCATGAGGAGACCCTCGCCCTGCAGCCGGGGAATGTGGTCTCGATTGAGTTTCCGATCTACATGAACGGCCTGGGCGCGCTGCAGGTCGAGGACACGTTCTATTTTCTGGGGGGCGGCTCGCGCGAGGTCTTCAACACGCTCAGCCGGGAGATGGCCGAGACCGGCTGACGCCGCTCAGTCGCCGAGCACGGCGGTCGCGTTCACTTCAACGAGATACCCAGGGCTGAGACCGGCCACGATGGCGGTGCTGCACGGATACGGCGGGCTGAAGTAGCGCTTGCGGACTTCGGTGTGGGTGGCCTTGTATTTATTGTCGGTCACGATCACGGTCGTTTCGGTGATGTCGGCCATCGAGCCGCCGGCGGCCTCGACCACTGACTTGATGTTCTCGTAGACCTGGACGCACTGGACGGCGATGTCGTCCGCCCCGACTAGGTTGTTGTCCCGGTCGCGCGGGACCATGCCGGAGATGAACAGCAGGTTGCCGCGGCGGATGCCGTGCGAATAGACGAACTTGTCGTTGCCGGAGACGTCCACGCCCGGCGCGATGATCTCGATATTCTTTGCCACCCGGCGGATTATAGAGGGTGCAGCGGGATGGACTGCCGCAGGAGAAGCACAACGGCCAGCGCCCACGCAAGCACGGCCAGGACGGCCAGCCACTCGAACACAGCCGGCATCCAAACCGGCGGGCGCGGGGTGAATCGTAGCTTTCTTGACGCGATCGTCCCCGGCGAGGACGGGGACGATCGTGTCAAGAATGAACCCGCTACTGATGCACGTTGCGCTTCTCGGTCGGCACCACCCGTTCCTGGTCGGGCGGGTCAGCGAGCAGGGCGCGTTCGCGGCGGCGCGTGCCCAGGGTTCGGGCAAAGACCTGGGTGAACTCCGCGCCGAGCAGGAAGATCTGGGCCGAGTAGAACACCCACACGAGCAGCAGGACGAGCGAGCCGGCCGCGCCATAGGGCGAGCCCACCCCGCTCGTGCCTAGATACCAGGTGAGCAAATACTTGCCGGCCCCGAAAAGTACCGCGGTGACGAAGGCTCCCACCCACACATCCCGCCATTCGAGCTTGACCAGGGGAAGCACCTTGAGCGCCATGGCGAAGGCCAGGGTGGTGACCAGGAGTGAGATCACCACGTCGGAAACGCCGCCGATGATGCTGAGCGCGGGCGCGATGCGCATCAGTTCGCCGCTCGCGCGGGTGAGAACCGTGCTCAAGACCGTCGAGGCGACCATGACTGCGCCAACGATGAGAACCAGGAACCAAGGCTTGACGATCGACAGGAGAAAGCCCGTGATGCCTTTCGCCGGAGGCGCCTTGACGTCCCAGATGTTGTTGAGAGCGGCCCGCAACTCGAGCACCACCGTCGACGCCCCGCCCAGCACGCCCAGCACGCCGATGAGCAGGGCGATGATGCTCGACGCGGGGTTGAACGCCCGCGCTACCAGATTCGCCACCAGTTCGGCGCTCTCCTGGCCGACCTGGGCGGCGAGCTGGCCGACGAGCTGGGTTTGGGCGGTCTGCTGCCCAACAATCAGCCCGATCACGGCGACGACTACGACGAGCAGCGGCGCGAGCGAGAAGATCGTGTAGTAGGCCATCGCGGCGGCCATCCGCGGCGCGCCGTCGCTGCTAAACTCGGCCATGACCTTGCCGAGGAATTCGAGGACGGGTTTGGCCCGGGCAAGGAGGCGGTCTTTCAACGACTTGGGCGGGTCAGGTTGCGCTGTGATGATTCGACGATTCTACGACTGTATGGCGACAAAAGCACCGACAAAAACGCCATGTTTTTGGGAGCGTACCGCCTCCGAAAATTTGCCGTTCGATTGCCCGAGGCGCGGGCCGGGTCGCGGGGCCATAATCAGGTGTGCCCTCCCGGCGTATTTCCGCGGACGCGGACATGTCCTTTGTACAATCAGCGAGAATCTGTGGACGAAAAAATGATTTTGGCACTGGAAGCCCTTGAGCGCCTGCGCGAAGGAAACCGCCGCTTCGCATCCAACGTCCGCAGCCTGGATGGGCTGACCAGCCTCGCCCGTCGCAACGCGCTGACTGCCGGACAGGCTCCGTTCGCCATCATCCTCGGCTGCTCAGACTCGCGGGTGCCGGCCGAGATCGTCTTCGATCAGGGCCTGGGTGACCTGTTCGTCATCCGCGTTGCGGGCAACATCGTTGCTCCGTCGCAAGTGGGGAGCGTCGAGTTCGCCGCCGCCCAGTTCGGGACGCGTCTTGTCGTCGTGCTAGGGCACACCCAGTGCGGGGCGATTACCGCCACGCTGAACGAGCTGCAACAGCCGACCGAGAATCAGTCGCGCAACCTGCGTGCGATCGTGGATCGCATCCGGCCGGCGGTGGAGCCGTTGTTGGCGACGGAACTCCGGCACGATCCCGAGGCGCTGGCGCAACATGCCGTACGGGCCAACATCCTGGCCTCGGCCAGCCATTTGCGGCATGGTTCGGAGATCCTCGAGCAGCTGATCCAGGCTGATGGGCTTCTTGTCGTCGGAGCCGAGTATTCGCTCGAGACCGGGGTGGTTGATTTCTTCGACTGACACTCCAAAACAAACCAGCGCTACGGGCAGAAAATTCCTGTGGTCGCGCTCAGCCGCGAGTCTTGCCTTCGAGCTGGAGTTTGGCCCTGAACTTCATGCGGGGAGTATAGGCGCGGCCTTACACAGCCGAATTGATCGTCTATGACGCGCAGTCTGCGTGGAATGTGGAAGCTATCCTCAAAACATCCGGCAAGAGCACAATCCCCGCGCTTCGCGCGGGGATTGTGCTCTTGCCCATTTTTTTGGGGTGTCTCCTAAAATGACATGATGACCACTATTCAATCCGAGCACTTCACTCAGGCCGTGTACTCATTGCTGGACGAGACCTTCGGCCATGTCAATGGCCACTATCTCGATCGCGGCGATTCGCTGTTTGAGACCCTGGCCACCATTACGGCGGCCGAGGCCTCGATCCCGGTTGGCGGCAAATGCGCGACCTTGGCCGCCCAGGTCAAGCACATCGCCTTCTACCTCGACCGCACGGTCGTGACCGTGCATGATCCCAGCGCGCCCAAAGCCGATTGGGGCCATATCTGGCGCACGGTCAGCGCGGTCACGCCGACGGAATGGCAGGCTATCCAGACCGAGCTGCGGGCGAGCTACGACGGCATCAAGCGTCTGATCGCCGATGCGCCGGGCTGGCCGAGCGCCGACCATATCTCCGGCGCCATCGACGTCATCGCCCACACGGCCTATCACCTGGGCGAGATCCGCCAGGCGTTGTGCACGATACGCGCCTGATAAACGGGAAGGCAATGTTCCGCCGCGCTGCGTATAATGCCGAAACGCACACTTTCCGAATGTCCAATCATGTTCGCTGGCCTGCATCCATTCGCCTGCCAAGACCCCGTACGATTGTCTTATGATGCGCCAGGTCGCCTGGGTTTTGCCTGTGGTCTGCCTTATGGCCGCGTGCGCGGCGCTGTTGGCGAACGCGGGCGCCTCCGGTGCCGCGGCGAGCGATCAGGCGTCGCTGAGCGCCAGCGCGGCCACCGATACGCGCGTCGACGACACCGCTGCGCGCGCCACACGCAAGTCGGCCGGCAAGTGCGGGTCGAGGCGGCGCGCGATCGAATCCGGCGCGCCGCGGGCTGGGTGCTGATCCCGCTCGGACCGAATGCGTTGTACGCCTTCACCGCGCATATCGTCCTGGCGGGGCTGGCCGGGCTGGTCTTGCCCTAAACCGGTCCAACCGGCGCGGGCGCGCCTTGGCTGAGCGCCGTCATTCAGATCGCGGGCGTAGGGCTTGTGCTGCTGCTCGTCAAACGACGAATCCTCATGCCTACCCCGGCCACCCATCGTTACTGGCATGCCAGCCCCGCGCTCGCCAGCCTGGCCATCGTTGCGCTGCTGGGGCACGTGTCCTTCAGCGCCAGACCCCCGGAGCGGGTCTCGGCCATGGCGGTCGCGATCGCCAACGACCCCGCGCTGCGCCGGTACGGAACGCCTGTTCCGCGTGTCCGAGCAATCCAGGCCGAAGTCGTTGCCGCGCCCGAGGCGAGCCCAGCGCCCGTGGCATCCAGCTATGTCACCGTGGTCACAGGTACGGATCAGCTCTCAAGCGACTACCTGCCTGTGATGGACGGCAGCGCCCGCGAGCGCACGCTCTACAGCCCGGCGCTCGGCCGCAGCATGCCGTACTACATTTATCTGCCGCCCGGCTACGAGGAATCCAGCAAGCGCTATCCCGTCCTGTAGATGTTGCATGGGCTGGGTGGACATCGCGAGGAGTGGATTGTCTACGGGCTGATCGGGCTGATCGATCAACAGATATGCTTTGGCAATGTTGCGCCGTACATCCTGGTGCTGCCGCAGGGCGACAAGGGGTATTGGGTGGACAACGCCGATGGCGGCCCGCGCTGGGGCGAATATCTCACCCGCGATGTCGTCAATGCTATCGACGCGAACTATCGCACCCTGCCATCGCCTGCGTCGCGCGGCATTGGCGGGCTGTCTGCCGGGGGCTTTGCGGCACTTAGCCAGGCGTTCAGCCATCCCGATCTGTTTGGGGTTGTTGGCGCGCACAGCCCGAGCCTGCGTAGCGACGACGGCGAAATTGCCCTGCTTGGCCACGCTGATGAGTTTGACGCGCACGACCCGATCTTCCGGGCCGAACACGGGTCGAGACTCGCCGGGATGCGGATCTGGATCGACATTGGTATGAGCGATGAGACGTGGTTACCCCGGGATGCCCTCTCAGGCGCCGATGTCAAGCTGGAATGGCAGGAACAGCCCGGCGCTCACGATTTCGACTACTGGAACGGCCACATTGTGGAGTATGTCCAGTTCTACGGCGCCGCGCTGAAGTCGGAATAGTTACTCCAGCGCCTGTCCGAGATCGGCGACGAGATCCTCGACCGCCTCGATCCCGACCGAGTAGCGAATCAGGCCTTCGGGGATGCCCATGGCTGCCCGCTCCTCTGGTGTGCACTCAACATGGCTGGTCGTCGCGGGAGGGCCGCCGACTGTCTCGACCGCGCCCAGGTTCGCGGCGCGATGCATGAGACGGAACTTCGGCAGGACGCGCTTGACCTCGTCGAAGCCGCCCTTCAGGGCGAAGCTCAGCATCCCGCCGAAGCCGCGCATTTGTTCGGCGGCGATCTCGTGCTGGGGGTGCGATTCGAGACCGGGGTAGTTCACCTGGGCGACCCGCGGATGGCGCTCGAGAAAGCGCGCGATCGTCATTGCGCTGCTGTTCTGACGCTCGATGCGCAGGCTGAGGGTCTTCATCCCGCGCAAAAGCAAATACGCGCTCAGCGGATCGAGGCTGGCCCCGTTGATCTCGCGATGGTGAAAGACCGCCCGGACCAGTTCCGCCCGCCCGCATAACGCCCCGCCCATCGCATCGGCGTGCCCGCCCAGATATTTGGTGGCGCTGTGGACGACCAGGTCCGCCCCGAGCGCCAGCGGATGCTGGTTGATGGGCGTGGCGAAGGTGTTATCGACCACCACCAGCGCGCCGGCCCGCCGGGCGGCCTCGGCCAGGCGCGCGATTGGTTGAACCTTGAGCGTTGGATTTGTCGGCGTTTCGAGATACAGCAGCGCGCAACCCCGGCCGATCTCGGCCTCGATTTCATCGGGGCTGGTCGTGTCGCACAGGGCGACCTCGATCCCCCAGCGCGGGAGTGTGTTCAGGAAGATCTGATTTGTCCCGCCATAGGTGTCCTTCGCGCTGACCACCCGGTCGCCGGGCTTAAGCAGGGCGAACAGAGTGTTGCTGATGGCGGCCATTCCGGTCGAGAAGCTGGTCGCGTCGCCAGCCCGCTCGAGGGCCTGGATTTTGCGCTCGAAGGCTTCGACGGTCGGGTTGGTGTTGCGGGCGTAGATGTAGCCGGGCGCGTCGCCCCGGGCTACGGCCTGCCAGGCCTCCACGTCGGGATAGGCATGGGCGACGCCCAGCGAGATCGGCACTGTCGTCGCGCCGGTGAGGAGAAGATCCTCCTCGCCCGCCCAGACCGCCTCAGTCGCCATACTGGAAATGTTCATCCGCAAAATCTCCTTGTGACGTTCAGCAGGATGGTCTCGAAACGCGCCAGGCTGTCCAGATCCACCCACTCATCGACGGAATGAATGCCGCCCCCGGCCGGGCCGAAGATGGCAGCCGGGATGCCGGCCGCCTGGATCAGAGCCGCATCGGTCCACCACGGGGCGGCGCATTCGGCGGGCTGGCCGGCGACCGCGCGCAGCGTATTGATGATGGGCTCGTCCGCCGCGATCAGCATCGGCTCGCGCCATAGCCGCCACTCGAGCGACGCGTCGAAACGCGGATCGCGGGCCTTGAGCGCGGCAAAGATCGCCTCGATTTCGGCGGTCAGCCCGGCCCGGGTCTGGCCAGGCAGCGTGCGCCACACAAACTCGGCCCGGCACTCGGCCGGATAGGTGAACAGCTCGCTGCCCCCAACCACGCGCGAGGCCAGTACCGCGCTTCGGCCCAGCAACGGATGGCCCGGGCCGGCGTTCAGGCGCGCGTCGAGATCCTCCAGCCCGACGATGACGCGGGACATCATCGCGATCGCGTCGACGCCCTCGTCGCGCCGGGCGGTATGGGCGGCCCGCCCGCGCGTGGTCAGCGTCCCGGTCGCAAAGCCACGGTGCCCGAGCATCAGCCGCAGGTCGCTTGGTTCCGTTACAATGCAGGCATCAATGGCCAGGCCGCGCCGGGCGATCTCGCCCAGGACGGCCTCGGTCCCCCGGCTGCCGCTCTCTTCGTCGGCGGTGATCATCAGATACAGGTCGCCGGCGCGCGGGCGCTCGGCGACACTGGCCGCGACGCGCAGGATCGCCGCCAGGCTGGCCTTCATGTCATAGGCGCCCCGGCCGCGCAGCACGCCGTCCCGAATCACGGAGGCGAAGGGCGCATCCATTCCCGCGACGCCAACCGTGTCGGTGTGGGCGTAGAGCAACAGGCTGCGCCCGCCGCCCGTGCCGGGCACGCGGCACAGCAGGCTGGGCCGATCGGCAGGGCCGACCTCGGCCACATCCACGTTGCGGCCAGCGAGCCAGCCCGAGACGAAGTCGGTGATCGGACGTTCGCCCGGCGCGCCGGCAACCAGCGACGGGTTGACCGAGTTGATGGCGACGAGGTGGGCGAGCAATTGGGTAAGGTCCATGCGGGCAAAGGGATAGTACACCGAGATCGGGTTGGTGAAACCGGCGTATACTCCTTCTCTTCTCGAGGCAGAAACCTGTCGACCGCTCGAGAGTCAATGATGGACCCGCGGTATCGCGGGTCGGTTCCACAAGAGGGTAAACATGGAAATCGCGCTTCGCAATCGCAAGAGTGTCGCAAATACATTGATCGCCAGCATCGCCGCGGTGCTGATGATTTCGCTGTCGGGCTGCGGTGTCGTTTCCGATCTGGCCGATATCGGCGCGGCCGGAAATGGGTTCATTACCGAGATGGGCAAGGGCAACGCCGCCGGCGCCGCCGAGCTGATGCACTCGAACGCAGGATCGGCCGCCGCGCTGACCCCGGCCCTGCAGGGCATCATCGACCGAAAGCTCAGCGGGATGACCGTCAGCGGGACCAAGCTGGAGAACAACATTGGGACGCTGACCGGAACCTGCAAAATGGCGGATGCCACCGGCAAGATCGTCGACGGCGAACTGACCGTCCAGGCCCAGAAGGACGGCGACAAGTGGAAGGTCAACTACTTCCTGTGCAAGATTAGCTAAGACGCGCCCTCTTTCGGAAGCGATATGCCCGAGCTCCGCTGGGGCATATCGCTTCCGAAAATAAGTTCCGGTACCGGCGCGGGAAGATATTTGCGAGAAAGGGTATCCGTCGCCCCGGCGTACGCCGGGGCGACGGATACCCTTTCTCGCATAGAGCTCGCGGGTCGATAGAATCACAGTTTCATGCAACTCCCATCGCCCGAGGCGCCGACTGTCGCGCCTGTACCCACGCCCTTTGTGACCAGCCTGCTCGACACCGCGATTAGATTCGGGCTGTGGGGGGCGCTTCTCGTTGGGGTGGCCGAACCGTTGCGCCGCCAGCCCCTTGAACAGATCCTGCCGGTTCTGCTCATTCTTGGCATCATTGGCGCGGGCTATCTTCTGCTCAGCACCGACGGTGTTGCGCGGGCGCTGCGGGCCGCCGGTCAGGCGCATCCGCTGGCGATGGCGCTCCCGCCGCTCCTGTTGCTTGTCCCCGTTGTCGCGGTCGCCCGCGCGACATCCGCGCCGGTGGATCTCCCCGACGCGCTGTCCGCCTTCATCTTTGTCTTTCTGCCGCCGGCGCTGGCGCTCATCAACACCCCCCGCTTGCGCGCTTCGGATGCGGGGATCGGGCTCGTCGCGGTCGCCGCGCCGCTCACCCTCGCCCTGGCGCGCGGGCAGGCGCTTACACCCACCGACACCGCGCTCAGGCTGGGCGCATTCGCGCTGCCGGTGCTGCTGCTTGTTTTGACCAACCGAGCCCAGAAAGAGCGCCTGAATTTTCTGCTGTTGTGCGCCGCGCTGATGCTGTGGTACGGGGTCGAGTTCGGCGCGCTGCCAAATGTCGTCCTCCCCCCGATGCAGGCCGCGAACGGCGGGATGTATTTCAAGATGGCGGTGCTGCCGATTTTCCTGTACACACTGGCCCTGGCGGGCAAGTTCGAAGGCCTCGGTCTGCGCTTCGCGCCCACACTCAAAGGGGCCAAATCGGTTGCGCTCAACATCGCCCTGGCGGTCGTCATCATTCTGCCCCTGGCTCTGCTCACTGGCTTTGTTGTCTTCACCTGGTCTGCGCCGACGCCGCAGGACGCGGCGTTGCGTTTCGTGACGATCTATCTCTCGATTGCCCTGCCCGAGGAGATTCTCTTTCGCGGGATGCTTCTGCGCTACTTGAATCACACCCTGGGCTGGAAACCGATTGCCATTATTGCCCTCTCGTCGTTGATCTTTGGCGCATCGCACCTTGACAACCCGCCCCTGGTCGGCCTGTATTTCATCTTCGCGACGATCGCCGGGATTTTCTACGCCCGGACCTTCCTGAGCGCGCGCACGGTCACCGCCGCCGCGACCGTGCATGCTCTGGTCGACTGGATCTGGTCGGTCGCTTTCCCGCGGTGATCCGTCATGCGTCCCAATACGCGATAATCCACCCATGCTTGACTTCACGCCTGTACGCGAAAAGAAACTGTCCCTTACGGATCTGGCCCGCCCACTCAGCCGGACAGATCTGGCCCGCCTGACCAACGAAATGGTCGACACGATGCTCGGTCTCATCGAGGTCCTGAGCGACACCGATGTTGTCTTCTCTCCCAGTGACCCCAAGGCCGACGACCCCTATGCCGCGTCTGAAGAGATGAAGAACGCCAGTTGGACGCTCGGCCATTTGATCGTCCACGCCACGGCTTCGGCAGAGGAGGCAGCTTTCCTCGCGGCTGAGATGGCCCGGGGCGTGCCGAATCACGGCCGCTCGCGCTGTGAGACAAACTGGGAGACAGTCACCACCATTGCGCTCTGCCAGGCCCGCCTCGAGGAGAGCCGCCGTATCCGGCTTGCGATGCTTTCGGCATGGCCTGATGCCCCGCGCTATGACGTCACGGTCGAAGGATATGCTGGCGGCCCGCCGCGCAACTGCAAAGCCCGCTTCATCGGCGGCCTATTCCACGACGACGCGCATCTTGAGCAACTCAGGGACGTCGCCCGTCAGGCCAAAACCGCCCGCGCCGCGGACTGATTCCGCGCGCCGGTGAAGGCCGGCGAGGAGACTCATCCTCATGAACGAAATTGACATCAAACTGGCTCGCCTGCGCGAGCTGATGACCCAGAAAAAACTGGATGCCGTGGTTCTGCAGCGCAACAGCAGCTTTGCCTGGATCACCTGCGGCGCGCCGAGCTACATCAATACCGCGTCGACCACCGGCGTGGCGTCAGCGGTGGTCACGCTGTCCGATCGCTACATCGTCACCAACAACATCGAGGCGCCCCGCCTCGAGCGCGAAGAGGGGCTGGCCGCCCAGGGATGGAAGCTGCACGCCTCACGCTGGTATGAGACCAAGGATCTGGCCGCCGAGTTGACCGCCGGGCTGGAGGTCGGTTCGGACGGGCTAATGCCCGGCACCGCCAATCTCGCCAACGAGATTACCCTGCTCCGGGCATCGTTGACCAGCATGGAGGCCGAGCGCTTTCGCACCCTGGGCCGGCTGTGCGGCGAAGCCATGGATTCGGCCATTCGAGGCGTGCGCCCGGGCGACACCGAATTTGAGATCGCCGGCCGCCTCGATCGGGCCACCTTTGCCCGGGGCGTGCAGCCCATCGTCAACCTGATCGCCACCGACAATCGCATCCTGGAGTTTCGCCATCCGCTGCCGACCAACAAGCGGATGGAGAAGTACGCCATGCTGGTCCTGTGCGGGCGCAAATCCGGGCTGGTCGCCTCGGTTACCCGGCTGGTTCATTTCGGCAAGCTGCCTGACGAACTCAAGCGCAAGGCTGATGCGTGCATGCGGGTCGACGCCGCTTACATCGCCGCATCGCGGCCGGGCCGCACCCTGGCGGACGCCTTCAAGAAGGGTGTCGATGCTTACGCCGCCGCCGGATTTCCCGATGAGTGGAAGCACCACCACCAGGGCGGACTGGCGGGCTACGAGCCGCGCGAGATCCTCGGCCGGCCGGGCGCCAGTACCGTTGTCGCGGTGGACCAGGCGTATGCCTGGAACCCATCGATCGCCGGGGTCAAGTCGGAAGACACTGTGCTCGTGACCGAGGCCGGTCACGAGGTCATCACCCAGATGGATGGCTGGGACACCCAGCTCATCGTGGTCGATGGCGAGCCCGTTGTGCGTCCGCGGGTGCTTGAAATCGTGTGAGCGCGGCTCTGGCTTTCCAACCCTATCCGGAGGCGATATCCGCCGACGGAGTCGGCGGATATCGCCTCCGGAAAAATCCCCTGCGGCAGTTTCAGGCATTCGGCTGGTGTATGATTATGACCTCGACATGAATAAGCGCTTCGACAACGCGAACGATAACGACAATAACGGGGCCTCGCCAGGCGCCGCTTAGTCGTTCGCGAAACGCGAACTGGAAACGCAGACTGAGGGCCGCCTGAAAAACAGGCGGCCCTTTTTTGATGCAACAAACAAGGACGGAAACAGCAATGCGCAAAACACATACCGCGGGCGCCCTGCGCGCCGCTGACGAGGGCAAATCGGTCATCCTGGCAGGCTGGGTTCATCGCCGCCGTGACTTCGGCGGGCTGATATTCGTCGACCTGCGCGACCGCTACGGGCTGACTCAGATTACCCTGGACCCGCAGCGTGTGCCGGCCGAAGTCTTCAGGGCTGTCGAGGGCATCCGGGCCGAATATGTGATCGAGGTTGAGGGCACGGTCCGGCTGCGCCCCGAGAAAATGCGCAACCCGAAACTGGCCACCGGCGATGTCGAGGTGTTCGCGACGAAGGTCATCATCCACAACGCGGCCAAGGTGCCGCCGTTCCCGATTGATACCGACGGGATGGACGTGGACGAGAACCTGCGCCTGAAGTACCGCTATCTCGACCTGCGCCGCGAGCGGATGGCCCGCAACCTCACCCTGCGCCACAAGCTGATCAAGCACATGCGCGATTACATGGATCGCAATGGCTTCATCGAGGTCGAGACCCCGATCCTGTTCAAGAGCACGCCCGAGGGCGCGCGCGAATACCTCGTGCCCAGCCGGGTGCATCCGGGCGAGTTTTACGCCCTGCCCCAAAGCCCGCAGCAGCTCAAGCAGCTCTTGATGGTGGGCGGGATCGAGCGTTATTTCCAGATCGCGCGCTGCTTCCGCGACGAGGACCAGCGGGCCGACCGCCAGCCTGAGTTCACTCAGCTCGACGTGGAAATGAGCTTTGTCGACCGGGACGATGTGATGGCCCTGATCGAGACCATGCTGGTCCAGTTCACGGCCGAGCAGGCGGCCCTGCACGGCAAGCGCCTGCTCTACACGCCCTTCCGCCGCCTGACCTTTGCCGAGGCGATGGGCCTTTACGGCAACGACAAACCCGACCTGCGCTTCGGGATGGAGATCTTCGATGTCACTGCGGCGACCCGCGACTCGCAGTTCGCCGTCTTTACCGGGGCCGCGGGCGTGCGCGGGATCGTCGCGCCCGGCTGCGCCGCCTATACCCGCAAGCAGACCGACGAGTTGATCGAGTTCGCCCGCAAGGAAGGGGCCAAGGGCCTGGTCGTGCTGCACCATGACCCCGAGGGCATCCGCGCCAGCGGGGCGGGCGCCAAGTTGAGCGAAGCCGAGAAGGCCGCCCTGATCGCCACCGGCGGGAGCAAGCCCGGCGATCTGCTGCTGCTCGTCGCCGACGCCGAAGGTGTGGCTTTGAATGCGTTGGGCAAACTGCGGGTGGAGATGGGAACGCGGCTCAAGCTGGCCGACCCGAGCGTGCTGGCTTTTGCCTGGGTCGTCGACTTCCCGATGTTCACCTGGGACAAGGACGACAGCCGCTGGGTGCCGAACCATCATCTGTTCACCGCCCCCCGCGACGAGGATCTCGACAAGTTCGAGACCAACCCCGGCGAGGTCAAGGGCAAGCAGTACGACCTGGTCTGCAATGGCTATGAAGCCGGCGGCGGGAGCATCCGAATTCATCGCCGCGACGTGCAACTGCGGGTGATGAGCCTGCTCGGCTTGTCAGTCGAAGAGGCATACAAGAAGTTTGGCCACATGCTGGACGCCTTTGAGTATGGCGCGCCGCCGCATGGCGGGATCGCCCCGGGGGTCGACCGGCTGGCGATGCTGTTCGCCGGCGAGCCGAACATCCGCGAGGTCATTGCCTTCCCCAAGAACCAACAGGCCGCGGACGTGATGCTGGGCATCCCCTCGGCCGCGACGGACAAGCAGCTCAAGGAGCTGAGCGTCAGAGTCGATTTGTAGGCGATACCGATACCGATCACGATCACGCTTACGATCACGTTTACGTTAACGTTTACGTAGACGTAGACGTAGACGTAGACGTGATCGTTAACGTAGACGTGAACGTAAACGTCGACGTAGACGTTAACGTAAACGGGAACGTAAACGTAAACGTAAACGGGAACGTTAACGTAAACGTGAACGTAGACGTAGACGTCGACGTGAACGTAAACGGGAACGTAAACGTAAACGGGAACGTGAACGTGAACGTAAACGTCGACGTGAACGTAAACGGGAACGTAAACGTAAACGGGAACGTGAACGTAAACGTCGACGTGAACGTAAACGGGAACGTCGATACTCCTCCGTCATCCACGTTATCTTTCAGCGGGAGGGTCCCCATGCGTTCCGGTGTTTGTCCCAAATGCGCGTCATCCGAGATCTACACGGCCTACGGCAAGAGCACGCTCGATGCCGGGCTGCGGGCCGATGAGGGCCAGCCGCTGATTCACATTCGAATCGCAAAGAGCGGCTTCCTGGGCGACGACCACAAATTCCTGTATGTGGACGCCTATATCTGCCAGAACTGCGGCTACGTCGAGCAATACGCCCACGACCTGAACGAACTGCGGCAGGTGTCAAAATCCAATAATTGGCGGCGGGTGAAGGGCTGATCAGGCGGCCGCCACCCCGTAGCCCAGATCGCGCAGGCGCCGGCGAAACGCGCTCGTCTTGCCGGCCGGCACTACGAGCCAATCGACTGCTCGCCGGCAGCCCATTTTGCGCAGCGTTCCATCATGCTCCAGAAGCAGCGCCAGGGCGCTGTCCGGCACTCGAAACAGCGACGCCTCGCCGGCTTCTTCGACCTGCGCGCTGCGGCGGGCCACATCGTCGAGCATCACCCGAACGGTCTGGGGTAGTGCCGCGCGGGATTCGCGCTCGAGATAGGCGGCGATCTCGGCCGTGCTCATATCGCCCTCTTCAATCGTCTTGATCAGCTTCGCCGGCGCAAACGCGTATACATCATCGCTGACTTTGTCGCAGAACTTCGACAGCACCGGATGCCCGGCCCGGGTGCCGGCCAGACGGGTGCCGAGCACAATCTGGCGATTGGGCAGGATCCGGAGCGCAGGGCCGCTGGATACCGGCGCCGCGTAGCGCGCCGATCGGCCCAGCAAGTACTCGCCCAGGGCCGTGAGGCGGATGAACCGCAGCACATCGTGCTGGCTGATTACCCGGCCAAGGCCGCCCGGCGGGAACAAGCCCGGATAAAACAGGCCGCGCCGCGGCGGGAGGTAGGCGATGTCGATGACCCCGAAGCTGGCCAACGGCCCGAAAAGAATGGCCAGGCTGAGCTGGCACTTCACGACCCGCCAGTAGGTCTCGCCATCCATGTCCTTCATCCTGGAATTCGCCCCGCCATAGTCGCCGGTCCACAGATGGCTGATGTAATCGATCTCCACCTCAAAGGTGTTTCCCGAGATCCGCGTAGCCCGGAAGAAGCCCTCCACATCAAACCATTTGCCGGCCGGCGCCTGGGCGAGCGTGTTCAGCACGGCGGACCGCCGGATGGAGGGCCGGGTGCCGTAGACGGCCATGGCGTTTTCGGCCCCCCGCAAGCCGCTGATCCGCAGCATCTCATCGAAGCCGGGATAGTCGCGCCAGGCGAGGAAGCCTGTCCGAAGCATGTCGGCGTCAGGTTGACGGACGAAGGCTGCCCCGCGTTCCGTCAGCCTCAGCTCTCCGCCATCCCCGCCCGCCGCCGCCCAGCCGGCCGCAATCGCAAGCGTAATCAGGCTGTATGTTCGGATGGCGTCGTCGGCGCGAAGCGTGAGCGCGCCCTCGGTGCCCGGATACTCCGGCAACGAGAGGGCTCCGTTGAGCGCTTTGAGCGTGGCCTGGGCCGGCGAACGCGTGTTGGGGTTCACCTTGAGTCTGCCGGCCTCAATCATCCGTAATGTGGCGAGAACGTCGTGGAAGGCATGCGCTTCGGTGTGGACTTCGGTCAGAACGTTGTCGTAACGTGTTCCCGCATCGCTGATGTGGGTCTCAATCTTGGGAGGGTGATCGAACACCTGGGCAACCGGCCCGTATGGCGGCGGCGCGAGGGGAAGCAGCGCCCGGGCGAGTTCGATCGGCACCGCGTACTCCTCGGTGAACAGCAGCGCCGCGCGGGTGGCTGTGGCGGCCTCAAAGTAGGTCGACATTCCGCGGCTGTCGCGTCGCGGCAAACGCCCGTGCTTGCTGAGGAACGCGCCGCAATCGAGGATGGAGGGAGTGAGGGGGTCATGGATGGCGGCGCTGGCGGCCGCGCGCTCCAGATCGCTGAGATCAGCCCAGAACTGGCGCAGCGCGCTCGGCTCCAGGATCGCCTGCCCAAGGCGCGTCGCCATCACATCTCTCGGCGCGGAACGCGGGATTTGGGCGCCTGGCACAAATGCCCCCAGGCGCTCCAGGGCGGCCTTGGCGAGGCTATCCAGGTGCCGGGTGAGGGAAACCAGTTCCATGGACCACATTCTCCCAAAGACCCGAAGCCCGCGGGGAGGAGATGGCGCCCGGCCGGCGCCACCTCCGAGGGGGAGTCCGCCTGAATCGCGCTATCGCCGGGTCAACTTCATCCGCATCCCGTACTTCGGGCGCATGGTGATGGTCTGCTCCTTCACGATGCGCTGCCCGGGGACGAGGGCCATCTCGTAACGCTGAGCCAGCATCGCAAGAAGCAGATGGCCCTCCATCAGGGCGAAGGTGTTGCCGATACAAACATGCGGGCCGGTCAGGAACGGGATGTAGGCATTCCGATTGACCCTGGCCCGGTTCTCGGGGAGAAAGCGCTCCGGCTTGAAGGCCTCCGGGTCCTCCCAGAAATCGGGGTGGCGGTGGATGCTGTTGATGGCGATCCCGACAAAGGCGCCCTGCGGCAGGGCATACTCGCCCAACGTAAGCGGCGCATACGCCTTCCGGGCGGTGAAGGGCACCGGCGGGAACAGGCGCAGGCTCTCCTCGAGGGTGGCGAGGGTGAGCGGCAGGGCCGGCAGATCGGCAAGGGTCGGCGGGCGGCCCTTGAGCACGCTGTCGACTTCGGCTTGCAGCTTGCGCAGCGCTTCGGGGTTCTGGGACAGGGCGTACCAGGTCCAGGTCAGGGCCAGGGCGGTGGTCTCGTGCCCGGCGCCGTAGATCGTGGCCACTTCATTGCGGACCTCCTGATCGGTCATCCCCAAGCCGGTGTCCTCGTCGCGGGCCTCGAGCAGCATATCGAGCAGGTCCCCCTTCTTCTCGGCGCTGGCCCGGCGTTCCGCGATCATCCGATACAGGTAGCCGTCGAGCAGCGCTTTGGCCGCCCGGAAGCGCCGGTTGCCGGGGGTCGGCCACGCGGCGGGCAGGCGGATGGGATTGCGCACGATAGCCTGGGTGTAGCGCAGGCCCACGTCCACTGAATGTCCGATCCGGTCGACCTCGGGCAGGATGTCGCTCGAGAACATCGTGCCGTTGATGATGTCCAACGTGACGAGTTTCATCTCCTCGTTGAGCATGACCTCGGCCCCGTCGGGGAGCTTCTCCCAGCGGGCCAGCATGCGCGCGCCTCCGGCGGCCATGGTCTCGCCCATGGCCTGGATGGGCTGGCGGTGGAAGATCGGCTGCATCATCCGGCGGCGGGTGAACCAGGTCTCACCGTCGGTGGTCAGCACGCTCAGCCCGAGCATGGGGGTGAGCAGGGTGCCGCCCTCGATGTTGGCCGGGCGGCGCAGGATGGCCTTGCGGTCGACCAGCGCTTCATGGGCGAGGTCCGGGTGCGAGACGATGGTGAAGGAGCGGCTACCGGCGAGCTGGATGCGGAAGATGTCGCCGCGCTCCGTCCACACCCGGTCAATCGTGCCGATCGAGTCGCGGCCGAATACGAGCAGGTTGCCGATGATGGGCGCGCCCTTGATGAACGGGATCTCGCGCGGGGTGGCGGGGACTGGGGTGGTCATGTGGGGAACTTATTATCCGGCAGTTCGTCAGGTTTGATCAGGTGGGTAAGGGGGGTAAGGTGTATAAGGTTGATAACGTTACCAACATTACCAACATTACCAACGTTACCAACGTTACCCACCTTATACACCTTACCCACCTTACCAAACACCTGCGGTTCGGGGCGAGCCAGTTCGGGCGAACCCGCCAGATCAGCGGATCACGGAAGACACGGACGCTGCAGATTTCGCGGAAGCGCTCGCGTTTACCTGCTCGTACGCCTCCGCGTCATCCGCAGCATCCGTGTTCTCGGTGATTCTGGCGGCAAGGGCGCTCGAGCGGCTGAATCGCGGAGTCGTAGGATGGCACGGATTGCACGGATGCCCGCACAGCGCGACACGAATTTAACATGGATAGGCAGGATGAACAGGATGTGGTCCGGTATCAACGTTATTGTCCCGGAAACAGTCCAATTTAAGAATATCTACTCGTTACGTTAAGCGCAGAGTCCTGGAACATCGCGAATTCGGCTGATTGGGGGCTTGCAATCCCGGCGAATTGTGATAGCGTATGCTCATACAACGGTCTCTAGTCATCGCTTATTGAATAGTTGGGCATAACAGGAGCGCCATGAGTCATATTGCCGCACGTCTCATATTGGGAATCTGCATGGCCGCGCAGGTCGTATTTTCAGGGGGGACGGGCGTAAACGCCCAGACCACACCTCCGCCCGGCAAGCTCAAGCCCGATGCCCCACCAATCGAGGCGCCGCCGCCTTCTCCGACCCCGGCCCGCGAGACCAACATCTCGCCCACGCCCGCCGCGCCGGCTGAACGCAACGGAACGCCCCTCGAAGTGGGCAAGGTGCTGGAAGTCAAGGACGGCGGTTGGCCCGATCAGTCGACTCGGGTCGCTGTCGTTGATATGACTTCCGGCATCGAGACGCGCCTGCCATTGGCTGAGGCGCTGACTGTGCTGGAGTCGAAGATCGCCCGGCAGGTATCGCCGTTTGGGATCGCCTTTCCCCTGGGCGCGAATGGGACGCTTGCCCGCCAGACGGGCCTCGGGACGCGAGATATTACGTTGGACTATTCCGCGCTCGCCTTCCCGGCCGGCGGCGATATGGAAGGCCGCCTTCAGTTCGTGCTCGGCGAGGACTGCGGGTTGCGCACGGGCGAGACCGCCTACGGCCAGCAGACCTGGTATGACTGCGCGCGGTGGACCCCGCTCCCAACGCAACTTGACCGGACCGCGAAGCGGGCGAGCGTGAATGTCGCGGAACTGCCGGGCCGCAAGGGCGACGACGTGATCGATCTGAGCGGCGACGCAAAGGGCGAGCCGCCGCCGAGCGAGGTCAAGCCGAGCGGCACGCGCATCATCGCGCTGGCCACCGGCGGGAGCAGCGCGGAAGGCGACTACCGCGCCAGCATGCTGGACGCGGTCGGCGATTACCAGGTTGGCCTCTATTCCGGCGCGGCCGAGCTGGGCTATCCCATACCCGTGCCCCCCGCCGCCGCGGGCGCCGCGCCCGAGGTGCGCCTGGGCTACTCGAGCGGCAGCATCGATGGCTTTGGCGGCAACAAGAACGGCCAGCCGGGCTGGGCGGGGCTGGGCTGGAACTTGAATATGGGATCGGTGACGCGCGGCACGCGGCAGTGCTCGAGCACAAACCTGAACCGCTGCGTCATTGCCGACAAGTTCACCCTGACTCTGAACGGTCACAGCTCCGAACTGGTCCGCGACACAGCGGCCGGGGCGGGTCGATATCGCCTGCAGGATGATCCGACCTGGCGGGTCGAGTTGAAGACCAGCAGCGCGAGCGGGCACCCCGATCAGCAGAAGGAATATTTTCTGGTCACGACCCCCGACGGCACGCAATATCGCTTCGGGGGCGAAATCGAACCGGAAACGAATGTCGACCAAGACTCGGCGTTCTACGTGCCGATCTACGACTTGACCCTGTGCGCGGCGGTGGCCGGAAAGCTGTGCAACAAGATCTGGCAGTGGAACCTGGATCGCGTCCAGGACACCGACGGGAACGTGGTCAGCTACTTCTATGAGCAGGAGCTGAACTACTACGCGGCCAAGAGCGCCTACAACGCCGTTACGTATCGGCTACCGTATGTCCGGGCCGGGAATGTGGCGCGGATCGAATACTCCAAGCGCAACGGGGTGAGCACATCGCCCCACGCGCGAGTCTTGTTTGGGACAGAGTTGCGCTGCTCGAATCCCACTCAGGCCAGCAACTGCGTCTGGCCGGCCAACTTCATTGATACGCCCAGCGACCTGGCCTGCTTGGCGACGGGCACGTGCGCCAAGGGGTATCCGACCTACTGGACCCAGCGTCGTTTGAATCATGCGCGGACCCAGACTTGGGATCAGGCCACGTCAGCCTGGAAGACGGCGGGTTACTACGAGTTTGGATTCGACATCCCCAGCAACGGGGCTGGGTCAATCGCGAAACTGCTGATGACGAGCATCACCCAGCGCCCGGGTGGCGCCTACGAGCGAAGCGCCTTCAGCCAGATCGAGGCCGAGGATTACAACATCGAGTACGGAACGCAGCTCGAGGCATCTGATGATGTGGGCCGCGGGAAACATGTGGCGTATATCGGCGCCGGAGACTATCTGATCTTCAAGAATGTCGATTTTGGCGGCAGCGCGCTGGGTTTGCTCATCCGCGCATCCAATGGCACGGCGGCCAATGGCACACTCGAGTTTCGGATCGACAGCCAGAGCGGCCAGGTCTTGGCGGGATTTACCGTACCGCCCACCGGCGGGTGGCAGACCTTCAACTTCTACGCGACGGGGGTGACGGGGGTCTCGGGCGTCCACGACCTGTATGTGCGCTTCACCGGCGGGAACATGAATCTAAACTGGTTCCGTTTTACCCCGCCTAACGGTCTGCCGGGGTTGCCTTCCACGACGTTTGATTTCAAGTGGCTGGACAACCGCAAAGACGTCGCGGGCGGGGTCATCTCTCAAACGCTGGCGCGGGTGATGACGGTGACGAACGGGCTGGGCGGGCAGACGGTGTTCTCGTATGGCCAGTCACATCCGTGCCCGTCGCCGTATCCGTCATGGGTAC
>JBDSIP010000017.1:0-11227 GCA_039917915.1 Thermoflexales bacterium | reverse complement strand
TCGCTCACTCGGTCGTACAATTCGTAACTGCTGCCGCGGCCCGTCTCAGGTTGTTTTGTCATGATCTCAATCATGCGCCAGGTCGCGGTAGCAGCCTCCTTGCGAAGAAAACCTGAGGTAATCAGGGTGAAGGCATATGGCCTGGCATGCGGGGCCTGGGTGACGGTGTATTCGTCCGGCCCGGCGGGCGTCAGGCTGTAGTCCAGTCAGGCCGAGCTCGCCCATGTCTCACGCAAGGGGTCGATCCGTAGAGGCGCATAGACCGGATACCCAGCGTCGGCCAGCCACTGCTCCCCATCCAGCTCGATCACGCAGGCGGTGTGGCAGCCGATCGAATCCTTCATGTTGTTGATCGTCAGATAGCCGTCAAAACCCAGCGCCCGCAACAACGAGAAGAAGGCGAGGTTGCTCTCGAAACACGTGCCGCCCGTGCCAAGGCTGAGGGCCTCCTCCCAGAAGATCTCCGGCCAGCGCGGGCACGCGCGATCCGCGAGGCGCTCTCCCACGGCACATGCTGGCCATACGCGCCGATCAGGCGACCGAGATAGTCCACGCTCGGCTATGCGCGGGCAAGCCCGAGGTGGGCCAGCACCCGATGGGCCAAACCGGCGGTCAGGGGCTCGATCATGGGGTGAATCGTAATGCGTAACGGCTTTGACGATCCTTGCAGCCAGGACGCGCTCCGCCTGGGGTGCTCATGCTCCGCGCAATAACGCCTGTTGCGGGCGCGCATTCTGCCCAAATCTGGGTTAGATGATCGCCAGGCACATTTGCGGCGTCATTTGGTGATCTTGCGCAGTTCCGCGAGATCATAAGCATTGGTCAAGCAAAGTAGTAGTTAGACCGCTGTGCCTGAATCGCCGATAAACAAGCGTGGAAAACCAATAAGCGCCGCGACTAGATTGAAAGATGCGATTGAACAGTTGTATGCCGTGTTCTTCGGCTATCCGTTGTTGGAACATATCGATGGCTGTTCTCATTGTGTTTTCGACCGAGATCACGCGCTCATCCATTCTGTGCCGCTACGCGCTCTGTCCGATCATGACCTGGGGAAATATGCCGCAAAGGCTATGACAACCTGGGGAGACAGCCGAGATTTTCGTCACTTTCTTCCCCGGCTCATGGAGTTGCACGCGCAAAGCACACTCGATCCGACCAATGACGAGATCACCTTCGGCAAGTTGCGGTATGCGGACTGGCACACCTGGCCAACTCTGGAGCAAGATGCAATTCGGGCGTATTCCATGAGTTTGTGGCTGGAGGTTTTGGACGCTCGCCCAGTCGATGAAGACTCGTTCATATCAGATGCGTACAGTTATCTGTGCGTTTTTAGTTGTGCTGACGAAGACTTGGAACCATACCTCGCGGTATGGGCTGATCGTGACTTGACCTTCCGCCGAGACCACTTCGACGCAATAGTCGAATGGTTTGGAGAGTCAATCCAACGGCCGGGGCCTTTGGCGGGTGGCTTTTGGAATCTCAAGCCAAGCAACCAAGTCCGCCAGTGGCTTATGCGTGAAGAGACTTGGCAAGCATTCGGGCTGGAATTCCTCGACGTGGATCAGTCCTCTCATCGGTTGCGTACGGGCCAGGAAGGTGGGATGTCATGAGTGACGAGATTACCCTTGAGCCGGGCGAGGCGCTATCGCATCCGAATCGCGCCGACTTTCTACATGTCGCCGAACACGTCCCATTCAGCGATCGACGCATCAAGTTTTGAGTTGATGGTGCCGCCGCCTAACACGCGCGTGTGGCGGACTCGCAAATTGTCGGGCAGTCAGGAGCAGCCATGATTTTCCCCAAATACCGCGACCCGCGCCGCATCACCATTCGGTGGGGCGCGACGCTCACGGTCTTAGATCACCGGCTGCTCGCGTTGTGGGCGGCGGTGTGCGCCGAGCATGTTCTGGACGATCAACGGTTGAGATACGACTTTTGCTGGTCCGTGTTCGACTGCTGATTGCGCATCGTGCGGTGCCCGCATGAGAGCGCACGCGCATTGTTCAACCTCGGCGCACCGGACCGCGCAACTCACCCGCGGCGGCGCGCCCGTAGCGATTGCCTCATGCGGCGGACTTGAACGGGTTGATCAGCGGCACGCCAAAGCCCTTGAAGTCCGCCACGTTTCGCGTCACGACGGTCAGGCCGTGAACCCTGGCGGTGGCGGCAATCATGGCGTCTTCGTAGGTCGTCTCGAACTTTCGATGCATCAGTTGAGCCCATATGCGGAAAGCACGGGTATCCATTGGGAGTACGTTGTACGACGAAGCAAGCAGCTCTAGCCAGGCCGAGATCTCGTCGGCCTTTGCGCCATCCTGCTCACGGGTCAACTCGATCCCGGCCTGTATCTCTCCAATGGTCACGGCGGAGAGATGAAGTTGAACATCATCAACGCCTTGCAGCCACGCCAGCACTGCGCCATGTGGCCTGGGTTTTCGAAGCTCCGAGACGACGTTCGTGTCAAGCAAGTACATCCGGGTCACCCCAGGGCCGCGGGCGGGCGTCTGCGCGCCTTGCCTCGCGGCAGCAAAGCCAGGTCCGTCCTGCCTTCCTCCGAGAGGAGTAGTTGCTTCAACGAAGGCCTCGCGGCGGCCTTGAGCCTGCGCCACTCGGCAACCGGCACAAGAACGGCGGCTTCGTTCCCGCGCCTGGTCACCATCTGCGGGCCTTCGGCAAGGCATGTTTCAAGGAACTCGCTAAACCGAGCCTTAGCGTCCTGGACCGGCCAAGTTTGCATGGCACCTCCGTGCTGACTAGTCATATGACCAGTCTATCACGGAAGCTATTCGCGGCCCAACCCCTCGCATGGCGATCCCAAAGGGTTGCCCACCGCTGAACTGTCCAACTATGCGGGAAAGGCCGTGGCGGGCCCCAGAAGTGGGTTTGACAGCGTCCGTGCACGGGAGGAGTCACATGTGCTGCACCCTTTAGAATGGCGCACTCGCTTAGTGCTACAGCCGCACATGCTCCGGCCGGCAAGCACTCCGAGCGCTTTTGTGGCCAACGGGTAAGCGCTCGGAGCGCTTGCGGAAGACTCTCGCGAGATCGCCAGACAGTTATGCGGCTGTAGGTAAATGCTCAGGCCATACGCATGTGCCCCACGCTGACGGCGTCTGCAGCGACGTTGTTTTGGCTCACGACGTTTGGATTCTTCGCGCGCTCCCCTCGCGATTGTCATCCTGAGTTACTGACCGCTTTCGGGGGAAAGGGCAGCCTGAAACGGCGTAGCGCCGCGCCGTGGCGTATCCGGGAGCGAGGCCGCAGGTCGAAGATCACTGGCGAGGGCGAGGCGCATGGTTTCTGAGCAGTGCGCCCCATGGAACTTTGGCAGGGACGAAGGCTGAATACCTCAGGTTTTCAGGCTTTCCGCGTCGTCATCCCCGCGAAAGCGGGGATCCAGTGCAAGAGTCCATGCCGTTTGACGCAGCTGCGACGCTTGGGTTCGACTACTGGATCCCCGCTTTCGCGCTGATCTGTATACACATCTCGCAATCGGCTGCCCGTCGTCTCGCAGTACGCCAATTACCGGGGCCTGGAAGGCCCCGGCTGACAGGACAAAGGCCTCCGGCCCGAACGGGATTACTTCTCGGACGGGCTATGGTGGCCGGAGGCCTCCCTCCCGCCAACGCTCTTATTGCCAGGATCGCCTCACGAACGCATATCCATCCGCCATCTTGGCAGGAATTGCCTACGACAACGGGGATTCCATTGGCATTCAGGCCTCCGCCCCGGCGTACGCCGGGGCGGAGGCCTTCGTATATTCAGACGGGGCCTTCCAGGCCCCGGTCCGCCGGCCATCGCCAACAACCGTCGAGATGTGTATACAGATCCCCGCTTTCGCGAGGATGACAGGCAGAAAACCTGAGGTAATCAGGTAATAGGCATTGCCACTCGCGCCGATACGCGGGGCAGGCCACGGGGAATCGGCGATAGGATTCCTGTGAGATGAAGATGCGGCCGCAAGGCGCGTTGTCCCGCATACTCTTAGCGTTTGGCCTGCTGCTGGCGGCATGCTCGGCGTGGCAGTTTGCGGAACCAACGCCGACTGTCCTGGTGGCTGTGACAACCGTTCCAACGGCGCCAATCCCCCCGAGCCCCTGCAAATCCGCCGGCTATTGCCCGCTGCCTTCGTGTTCGAGGACGGAATGCCTGTTTGTGTCCGCAAACGATCCCTGGTATCCCACGGGCATTGCCACGCTTCAAGGTTATTTCGCAAAGATAAATAAGACGGGCTTTGGAAATGACACGCAACTGTGCGACGGCTTTGTCATCGTGGGGGGTTCGCAAGCGCTCATTCGAGCGTATTTGTCATTGATCGAGCAGGGGAATGGTGTCAACGGCAAGAACGATCTGAACCAGCCGATCATCGGCTTTGACGCGAGCGGCGTGAGCGCAATGGACAAACAGAGGATCCTGTCCTCGACCCGTCAACAGACCATCGAAATGCTTGTGTTTAGTCCCGGACCGCGAGCGATGGGTGCGCCGACATGCTATTCGACGGTCGAAATCATCAAAGTGACCTGAGCAGGTCGCCGGCTCTGGGCTAAACTTTGCGCGCGCGGAGGAACGCTGATGCCAGACAAAATCCGAATCGCCGTGGTCGGCCTGCAGTTTGGGGCCGAGTTCGTGCCCATCTATCGGGATCACCCGGACGTCGCCCAGGTCGCGGTGTGCGACCTCGACGCGGCAAAGCTGAACGCCGTCGCCAACAAATTCGGCGTCTCGGAACGATTCAGCCGGTTCGAGGAGATCCTGGCCTCCGGCTACGACGCGGTTCATCTGTTCACCCCGGTCCCCCTGCACGTCGAGCAGACGCTGGCCGCGCTTGGGGCGGGCATGCACTGCGCGTGCGCCGTCCCGATGGCCATCGACCTTGCCGGACTGCGCCAGGTCATCGACGCGCAGCGCCGGTCCGGCAAGAACTACATGATGATGGAGACCGCCGTGTACTCGCGCGAGTTTCTGTATGTCCAAGACCGCTTCGCGCGCGGCGATCTCGGCACGCTCACCTTTTTGCGCGGCGCCTATTACCAGGATCTTGAAGGACCTTTCCCCGCCTACTGGCGGACGATTCCGCCGATGCATTACGCCACCCACGCGGTGGCCCCGCTTCTCGCGCTCGCGCGCACCCGGGCAACGCGGGTGTGCTGCTTCGGCTCTGGCCGGCTCCGGCCCGATCTCCAGATTCCTGGTGGCAATACCTTCCCGCTCCAGACCGCCATCTTCCAGTTGGCCGGGACCGACGTCGCCGCCGAAGTAACCCGCTCCTGGTTCCAGACCGCCCGGCCGTATACCGAGGCTTTTGACGTTTACGGCGACAAGGGTGGCTTTGAGTGGCAGAAGGTGGAGCGCGAGAATCCGCTCTTCTTCACCCTCGAGCCGCTCGATCCTGCCCAACGAGGGAGGCCAGTCACCGCCGCCCGGATCGAACTCCCCGACCGACAAGACCTGCTGCCCGAGGCGATCCGGCCGTACACCCGCAGCCAGGGCCACGGCGGCTCGCACCCGCACCTGGTTCACGAGTTCGTGCGCAGCATCGTCGAGGGGCGCCGGCCGGCCATCGACGCCGTTGTGGCGGCCGATTGGACGGCCCCCGGCATCTGCGCCCACGAGTCCGCTCTGCGCGACGGCGAGCGGGTGGACATCCCGAATTGGAACGTTGGTCAATGAAGATCCTGGAAACGAGCAGGCTCATCCTCAGGCGGCAGATCCCGGACGACCTCGACGCCTTGTGGGCGCTCTGCACCGATCCGGATGTGCTCAGGTTCATCCCCGAAGGTCCCTTAAGGCGGCAGCCCCAGCGTATCCAGGCCCGCGCCATCCAGCGTTTCGGCCAGGCGACGGGTGAGCGCTTCCAGCCGGGGGCCTTCAAGCTGCATGGGCCGATTGAAGGTCGAGATGGTCTTTTGACAGGATAAACAGGATTGACAGGATTCTGATGCGCGAGCTTGACGCCCATCTCGAACCGCTGCATCCCTCCAAAAGCCGGCACGGGTTCAGCATCAACAAACTGCTGACCAACAACAGTGCCGTTCTTCGTGCTGCGGGTAGAGGGCACGCCGGCGGCCTGCGCGGGGGTGAGAATTTCCGGCGCGGCGTTTGGCGAGATCAAGCGTATGTATACCCGGCCGCTGTACCGCGGGATGAGGCTGGGCGAGCGCATGCTGGCCCACCTCTTTTCCTACCCCACTCCCCGCAGCACCCCTGGCCCCATCTCCGTCTTGCCGTGCGTCGCCAGATCGGCCAAAGCGCGACCGATGCCGATGGCGAACTTGAAACCGTGCCCGCTGCACGGGCTGGCCACGATGATGTCCGGCGCCGAGGGCAGCGGCCCCATCAGAAAATTGTGATCGGCGGTGCTGGTGTAGATGCACGGCGTCGGCTCGAACGGCGCCTTCGCATCCAGGTCCGGCAGATACCGCCCGATGTAGTCGCTGAGCAGGTCGGTGATCCACTGCTGGGGGGCCCGGGCATACGCACCGATCTCAACGTTGACATGCGAATGGTGCAGGCCGATCTTCATCCCCGGCTTACCCAGGATCGGGAAACCGTAGGTGTGCTCTTTGCGATAGTGGATCCAGACCGTGAAGCGCGGCGGGCGAAAATCATCTTCCCGGCCAGGGTGGGCCGGGTAATAGACCACCTGCTCCTGGGTGGCCTGCACGGGCAGGGCCGCGCCGACACCCGCCAGGACCTGGTTGACCCATGGCCCGGCAGTCACGATCACCTTGCGCGCCTGATAGCGGCCGCGGGTCGTCACGACCTCGACCCCGCCGTCGATCGGAAGCACGGCAGTCACAGCCTCGCCGGCTCGCGTTTCGGCCCCGTGGGCGGCCGCCCGCGCGATCATGCGCTCGACGCAGCGGGTGGCCCGCAGCACGCCCGCGTCGGGCGAATACACCCCGATCGCGCCGTCGGCCAGCCGCCATTGCGGGTAGCGCCGGGCGATCGCGGCCCGGTCTAGTTCCTCGTACGCGCCCCCGGCCGCCGCCAGCGATGCCGCGACCTCGCGCACCTCGGCATATCCATCCGCGTCGTCAGCGAAGTCCAGGCCGCCGGTCGGGACGAGCAACTGCTCGCCGGCATCAGCCTCCAGATCGCGCCAGAGCGGCCGGCACTGCATCGCAAAACGGGCGTACTCAATCTCCGGATAGGCGAAGCGGAAGATCCGGCTCTCGCCGTGCGAGCTGCCCCGGGTGTGGGCGAACTCGAACTGCTCGAGCAGCAGGACCTTGCGCCCGTCCCGGGCGAGATGGTATGCGGCCGCGCTGCCCATCGCGCCGGCCCCGATCACCACAACATCGTGTTTTTGCATTTTGAGATTGTATGGTCAGGTTTGGTCAGGTGGGTAAGGTGCGGTCAGGTGAGAAAGGTGCGGTCAGGTGAGAAAGGTGTGGTCAGGTGGGTAAGGTTCACCTGATCAAACCTTACTCACCTTACCCACCTTACCCACCTTACCCACCTTACCCACCTGATCAAACTACGATCGGAACAAGTTTCGGACAATAAACCAGACGTTCGCCGGTCTTTCAGCCAACCGGCGCATGAAGTAGGGATACCACTCCGTCCCGTACGGGATGTAGATCCGGATCCGCACGCTCTCGCGCGCGAGCGAATCCTGCAGGTCTCGCCGCACCCCGTGCAGCATCTGAACCTCCCAGGCGCTGGCAGGGATGGCGTTGGCGGTCGCGAATGCACGGACGGCGGCGATCATCTTCGGGTCCTGAGTTCCGAACTGGGCATACGCGCCCGTTTCGCGTGTGGCCCGCAGCATGCGCTGGGCCTGGCGCACATAGGCCGCGTCCACGTCGGCCTTGGCCGGATAGGCGACCTCGGCCGTCTCCTGGTAGGCGCCCTTGACCAGCCGGATGGCATACCCGGCCGCGCACAACGTTTCCACATCGGCATCATTCCGGCGCAGATACGACTGAACCACCGCGCTGACGTTGCCATACTCGGCCCGGACCGAATTGAGTACGGCCAGGGTTTGATCCACCGTCGCGCTGGACTCCATGTCGACGGCGACGGTCACGCCCATGGCCTTTGCGCGGGCGGCCATGCGGGCCAGATTCGCTTCGGCAATGCCCGGGCTGAGGTCGAGCCCAAGCTGGGTGAGTTTGACCGCCAGATGGGGCGGCCCGCCGTCAACGGACTGCCAGGGCGCCGCGGACGCGATCGCGTCGATGAGAGCCATGTAGGCGTCGGCGGCCGCCCGGGCCTCAGCCTCGGTGCTGACGTTCTCGCCGAGGTGGTCTAGAATCGCCATGATCCCGCGCCCGGACAGCGCATTCGCCACCTCGATGGCTTCGGCGGCGGTCTCGCCGGCCACAAAGCGGCGGGCCGCCCGGCGGGCAAGCCCCCAGCCCGAGACGACCTTGCGCAGACCCCTGGAGCGCGACAGAAAGAGAAAAAAACTGCGGCTGATGCCCATGTCTGGAGTGATTGTATGACCAAAATTGTCATCATCGGCGCAGGCTCGGTGAGCTTTGGCCCGGCCATGCTCGACGACCTGCATCTGCACCGGAATGCATTGCGCGGCAGCGAAGTTTGGCTGGTCGATCTCAACCCGGCCGCGCTCGAACTGTCCAGCGCCTACGCCGCCCGTCTGGCCGCCTCGACGGGCGATGCGCCCGCCTTCGACATCCACGTCGCCACCGACCGGCGCGAAGCCCTGTTCGGGGCGGATGTCGTCATCGTCTCGGTTGCCGTCGACCGGATGGCGACCTGGCGTTTGGATTGGCAAATTCCGTTGCGCCATGGCGTGCGGCATGTGCTGGGCGAGAACGGCGGCCCGGGCGGGCTGTCCCACGCGCTGCGCAACATCCCGCTCCTGCTCTCGATCTCCCGCGACATCGAGGCGCTCGCGCCCAACGCGCTGCTGCTGAACTTCACCAATCCGGCCAGCCGGCTGTGCCTGGCCTTGCACCGCCACACCCGCCTGCGCTTTGTCGGGCTGTGCCATCAGATCGGCGAGGGCTACCGCCTGGTGAACGAGGTCCTGCACCGGGTGCCCAAGGCCGATGACCTGCGCAGGTCGTATGACGAGGCGCCCGGTGCGTGGCGGGCCTACACCAGCGCGCTCGAGCAGCGCTATCACATCGTCGCGGCCGGGATCAACCACTTCACCTTCGCCCTGGAGATTCGCGACCGGCTGACCGGCGAGGATCTTTACCCCGCGCTGCGAGCCGGCATCACGAAGATGCCGGTCGATTTCGAGCTCATGACGCGCCGGCTGCTCGACACGTTCGGGCTGATCTGCATGACCGGCGACGGCCATGCCGGCGAATACGTCGGCTACGCCGCTGATACGATCCCGCTGACGGGCTTCGACTTCGACGCCTACATCCAGCGCGGCGAGGCCCTGCGTGCGCGCCTGGCCGCGGTCGTAGCGGGCACGGCGCCACCCGCGCCCGCCCCCTCGGGCGAGCGGGCCATCCCCATCATCGCCGCCCTGGCCAACGGTGGATCCCAACACGAGCTGTCGGTCAACATCCCCAACCGCGGCTGCATCGGCAATCTGTCCGATGACGCCATCGTCGAGGTGCCCGGGCTGGTCGCCGGCGGGCGGGTGCTGGGCGTGCAGGTGGGCGATCTGCCCCGCGGCATCGCCGCCATGCTCGCCCAGCAGATCGAAATCCAGGAGCTGGTGGTCGAGGCCGCCGTCACCGGCAGCCGCAAGCTCGCCCTGCAGGCGCTGCTGCTCGACCCGGTGATTCATTCGTATGCCCAGGCCGAGCACACGCTCGATGACTTGCTGAAGGCGCAGGCGGCGTACTTGCCGCAGTTTGCGTAGGCGAGGTTTTGGTTCGTCAGGTTTGGTCAGGTGGGTAAGGATTGATCAGGTGGCTTGTTCCACCAACGTAATTACCTGACCAAACCTTACCCACCTGACCAAACCTTATCCAACTTTATTGACCTGACCAAACCTTACCCACTTGATCCACCTGATTCACCTGACCCAACCTCACAGATACTCCACGACCACCGATCCGATCGGCCCAAAGTCGACGTCCAGCCGGTCGCCGGGGGCGGCGAAGAAGTGGCCGGTGCAGGTGCCGGTGCTGACGAACTCGCCAGCGTGCAAGGCATCGTTGCGGATACGCAGCCAGTTCGCCATCCAGGTCAGCGAGGTGAGCGGGTTGCCCATCGCCGCGCGGCCATAGCCTGACTTGACATACTGCCCGTTCATTGACAGGTCGATCCGGGCGTTGGGCAGATCCATCCGCCGCCAGTCGTAGATTGGCGCGCCGTGGACGAAAGCGGCCGCGCCGCCGTTATCCATCGACGAGCCCTGGTAGCCGCTGGCCCCATACCAGTCTTCGAAGACCGTGTCGCCGATTTCGACCGCCGGATAGAGCGCCTCGACCGCGTCGGCGACATCATCCTCACTGTAGGCCTCCGGGCGGGGCGGCAGATCGCGGGCCAGCTTGAAGGCAAATTCGCACTCCGAGCAGCGGTAGCGGATAAAGAGATTGGATGGCAAGGCGGCCGGGCTGGCGTACACGGCCTTCTTGCTGAGCCGGCCCGGGGCCGGCTCGGGCACGCCTTCGGCCTTGCGGATCTCCTCCGCCGCCGCTCCGATTTTCCAGCCGGCCGAGGGCCAGGCCAGGGTGGCGTTCAGGCTCGCCATCACAGCCAGGACCGAGTCCCAATTCCGGGTCTTGAGCCGCTCGGGCAGCTCGACCGTCCGATGCTCAAGGCGGCCGCGGGCGATGATGGCGACGGTCTCATCGATCTCGGCCGGGGAGAGCGGGGTCTGGCGCGCGGTGCGGATGCCCTGGCCGGGTAAGGTCGGCCCGTGGATGAGGCGGCCGCGGGTGGTGATGGCGGGATCAAGGTCAGGAGGCGGGGTGGGAATGCTCATGGGTTGGCGCCCATCCTAGCCGCTGGCGGCCGGCTGTCAACCGGAAAGCCAATCAACCCTGAGGGTTGACCGGTTTACATTTGGTATGAGAGAACTTCGCCTCGGGGTGATAGTTCGGCGAGTGGGCCTCCCCGTATTGTCATTGCATGAACAAGATGCAATCGTATCGACCCTTCCCGAGCGCGGTCGACTTCGCCCTGGCTGCGGTGACGATCGTGTAGTCAGGTTTGATCAGGTGGGTCAGGTTTGATCAGGTGGGTCAGGTTTGATCAGGTGGCATGTTCCGCCAAAACACCTGCCTTACGCACCTTACGCACCTTACACACCTTACGCACCTTACGCACCTTACGCACCTTACGCACC
>JBDSIP010000016.1:0-3097 GCA_039917915.1 Thermoflexales bacterium | reverse complement strand
GTCGTCTATACCTTCCAGGAAATTCTGGGAAAATTCCACCCGCGCTCGCAGGCCCTGGTCAAGCGTATGAAGTCGATCGAGGCCCCCGACGCCAACACCGTCGTCATCACCCTCAACGACGCTTACGCGCCGCTTATGCTCCAGCTCAACGTGTTCGAAGCCCCGATGCTGCCCAAGAGCCTCTTCGACGGGCAGGGCGATGTGCTCAAGAACCCGGCCAATCTCAAGCCGGTCGGCACAGGCCCGTTCAAGTTCGTCGAGTGGACCAAGGGCGCCACGGTGAAACTCGTTCGCAACGACAACTACTGGGAGAAGGGCAAGCCCTATCTCGACAACGTCGTCTTCCCGATCATCCCGCAGGCCACCAACCGCGCGACCGCGCTGGAGACCGGCGAGGCCGACTTCCTGAGCAGTTTCTATGTCCCGCTCACCGACGTCGAGCGCCTGTCCAAGAACGCCACCCTCGAGCAGAAGCGCGGGGTCGCCTTTCCGGCCATCTACTTCATGATGATGAACACCACCACCAAGGCGCTTGCCACGAAAGAGGCGCGTCAGGCGGTGGCCTTTGCCGTCGATCGCCAGCGTATCGTCACCCAGGCCAACGCCGGCATCGGCCGGGTCGGGCGCGGGCCGTTTGGGGACGGCTTCAAGTGGCTGCTCGATCCATCGGTCGACTACGCCAAGATGTACGCGCGCGACGTGGCCAAGGCCAAGGCCCTGCTCGATGGCGCGGGCGTCACCGCCGGCGCCGATGGCAGCCGGGGCAAGCTCCGCCTGATCGTCGACGCCGCCCGGGCGCCCTTCATCACCGCCGCCCAGATCATCAAAGAGAACCTCAAGGAGGTTGGGTTTGATGTCGAGGTGCAGACCCTCGAGCGCGCGGTCATGACCACCAAGGTCTACACCGACCGCGACTTCGACCTCACCCTGCAGTCCTTCGTGTCGAGCGGCGACCCCGCCATCGGCTACCACCGGCTGTATGTGACGACCACCAACAAGGTGGCCTCGACCAACGCGACGGGTTACTCCAACGCCAAGGTCGATGAGCTGTTTGCCAAGGCCGCCACGACGCCGGAGCAGAAGGATCGGGCCGGGCTGTATGTCGAGGCCCAGAAGATCCTGGCCGCCGACATGCCCAGCCTGGTGCTCTACGACGACGACACGGTCAACTTCGCCACCAAGAAACTGAAGGGCGTGTTCAGCGGAATCGACACCCGCGATCGCTGGGAGGACGTCTCGCTCAACAAGTAAGCGCGCAGCTTCATGTGGCGTTACATCCTCAAACGCCTTGCCCAGGCGTTTCCGCTGGTGCTCGGGGTGGTGATCTTCAACTTCACCCTGATCCAGTTCGCGCCTGGGGACCCCGTGACCGCGCTGGTAGGCGACTACCCCGCGACTGAGGAATATGTGCGCCAGGTGCGCTCCGACTACGGGCTGGACAAGCCCGTGCCGGAGCGCCTGGCGCTGTATCTGGGCCAGCTTGCCAAGGGCAACCTGGGCTTCTCCTTCGCCAACCGCATGCCGGTCGGCGAGCTCATTCTCCAACGGCTGGGGCCAACGCTGCTTCTCATGCTGACCGCGTTGAGCCTGGCCCTGCTGATCGGCATTCCGCTGGGCATCAGCGCCGCGCGCAGTCGCGGCCGGCTCTCGGACTGGGTCGCCCAGATCGGCGCGCTGGCCGGCTATTCGGTCCCCGACTTCTGGATGGGCCAGATCCTCATCCTGATCTTCGCGGTCGGATTGGCCTGGCTGCCTTCGCAGGGGATGCGCTCGGCGCGCTCGTCGGCGATCGGCCTCGAAGCCACCCTCGAAGTCCTGCCCTATCTCCTCCTGCCCTCGATCGCGCTGAGTTTCCGCTACATCGCGCTGCTCTCGCGGATCACCCGCTCGGCCATGCTCGATGCGCTCGGCGCGGACTATGTGATGGGCGCGCGGGCCAAGGGCTTGTCCGAGCGGCGCGTGTTGATCGCCCACGTTTTGCGAAACGCCGCCCTGCCGATCGTGACCGTGATCGGCTACAACGTCGGCCTGCTCATCGCCGGCTCGGCCCTCATCGAGACCGTGTTCTCCTGGCCGGGCGTGGGCCGGCTGCTCTTTGATTCGATCAGCAAGCGCGACTACCCGGTCATGACCGCCATCCTGATGATGGTCTCGATCACGGTGGTGAGCGCCAACCTGCTCACCGATCTGGTGTATGCCGCGCTCGATCCGCGCGTGCGCATCGCAAGGTAAGCATGGCCAGGACCCGAACTTTGCTTGCCCTGGGGATCATCGTCCTCTTCGTGTTCCTGGCCGTATTCGCCGGGCAGATCGCGCCGTTTGACCCGTTTCAGGGCGGGCAGGAAGGCCTCAAGCCGCCGGGCACGCCCGGGCACCTGTTAGGGACGAACCACATCGGCCAGGACATCCTCAGCCAGATTCTGTATGGCGCGCGCATATCGCTGGCGGTCGGCGTGTCGGCCGCGCTCAGCGCCAGCCTGATCGGGGCGGTGGTGGGCAGCCTGGCCGGCTTCTTTGGCGGCTGGGTGGATGGCGCGCTGATGCGGCTTAGCGAGTTCTTCCAGGTCCTGCCCCGTTTTGTGCTGGCCCTCGTCATCGTCGCCTTCTTTGGCAGCGGCACGCTCAAGCTCATCGTGGTCCTGGCGATCCTGTCCTGGCCGCAGACGGCCCGCCTGGCCCGCGCCCAGATCCTGTCGCTGCGCGAGTCGACCTTTGTCGAGGCCGCCCGTCTGAGCGGGATGCGGGCCCCGGCCATCATCCTGCGCGAGATCCTGCCCAACGCACTGGCTCCAATCGTGATCGTGGGCTCGCTGGACATCGCTTCGGCCATCTTGCTCGAGGCCAGCCTGAGTTTCTTCGGCCTGGGCGATCCCAACCAGGTGAGCTGGGGGTTCATGCTCAACCTGGCCCAGGCCTATCTGCGCCAGGCCTGGTGGATGGCCCTCTTCCCGGGCCTGGCCATCTCGGTGGTCGTGCTGTCGTTCAATTTGTTGGGGGATGCGCTGAACGACGTGCTCAACCCGCGCTTGAGGGAGTCGGCATGATGCATTCCCCCCGTCATCCCGCGCGATACTCCACACCCCGTCATCCCGCGCGA
>JBDSIP010000015.1:0-5105 GCA_039917915.1 Thermoflexales bacterium | reverse complement strand
GCACCCACCACAAACGCGCGAGGTCCTCAAACAGCTTCATGCGGATTTCACTTCCTCGGCAGGGCGTGGCACCCAACGCCGCGTCAAAGCACCCAGCACGATGCCGTATACGACATGGCCAAACATCGACATCTGGGTGAATTCGCCAATCGCCTTGATGTCGAGCCAGGTCGGATACAGGGTCAGCATCAAAGCCTCGAGCACAAGCGCCCACAACACACCGGTCAAGATGCGCGGGCGCCGGACGAAGAGGGCATAGGCGAGGGTGAATCCGACGCCGTTGACGATGTGGAAGGCGATCCCGGCGATCAGTCGCGCGTCATAAGGCTCGGCGGGACCCATTAACAATCCGCCGAAAGCCGGAAACGCGGCGAACGGCCAGACCGAGCTCTCGAAGGCCGTCACAAGCACGTAGCGCGCCACGTCATAGCAGGCGGTGGCGATGAGACCGGCGAACAGGCCGGCCCGGGCGCGGGCGAGCAGGTCGGCCCGCGCCGCCGGGTTGGCCCGCCGCCAAACGCCGATGACCAACCCAATGCCAATCAGGCCGACCACGGCAAACCCCAGCCAGAGCGAAACGCGCGCGAGCAGAAAGCCCAGCAGGCCGGCCCCAGTCGCGAGCGGCAAAACTGCCGCAAGACGGCGAGCGTCGATTCGATGCATGGGGCTATGGTAGCGCGAATCGCGAAACGGGGGTGACGCGAACCCCTCTTAGGCCACGGCTCCTGCAAAGTCGCAATTCCGCGAACGCGCTGGAGCCATGAAAGGTCGGCACATCGCGTCCGGCCGTGAAAAAGGGCCCTGAGCTGGTTCCTGAGCTTGTCGAAGGGCCCTGGTAAGCGCCTGCTTGCGGCGTAGCGCCGGCGATGGCTCGGATTCACGGATCTGTCAAGCGACTTTGCAAGAGCGATGCCTCCGTGGCATCGTCCTACTCTGTGTTATCCGTGATTTTGAGCTTGTAGGCCCGCTCGGCGAGCCCGGCCGCCAGGTCGAGCGCCATGGCCCGGGCATCGTCCGCGTCGATCAACCCGCGCAGGGCCAACCCCGCCAGCCAGTCGCAGCTCACCCGCCGCCACACATCGTGACGGGACGGGATCGAGCAGAATGCGCGCGTATCGTCATTAAAACCGGCCAGGTTGGCCAGGCCGGCTGTTTCTGTCACCAGATCCAGGAAGCGGCGCATGCCGTTTACACTGTCGTGGAACCACCATGGCGGGCCCAGTTTGACCGCCGGGTACTGCCCGGCCAGCGGCGCGAGCTCGCGCGAGTAGACCGACTCGTCGAGCGTGAACAGGATCTGGTTGAAGCGCGGATCGTTTCCAAATGCGTTCAGCAGCGGCCGCAGACCACGGGTGAACTCGCCCGCCAGCGGGATGTCCGCGCCCCGATCGGGCCCGAATCGCCGGAAGATGACGTCGTTGTGATTGCGCAGCGACCCAATGTGCAGTTGCATCACCAGCCCGTCCTCGGCGCTCATTCGCGCGGTCTCAATCAGCATGTGGCCGGTGAAGCGGGCTGCGTCGGCAGGGTCCGCCTCGCCGCGCAGCGCGCGGGCGAAAATCGCTTCGCAATCGGCGGCGCTCAGCCGCTCCGTGAACGCAGTCTCCGCGGCGTGGTCGGTGGCGGTCGCCCCCATCGCCTTAAAGAAGGCCCGCCGCTGCTCGAGCGCGCGGATAAAGGCGGGGTAGCCGTCGATGTCGAGGCCGGCCGCCGCGCCGAGCGCCCGGACATGCGCGTGCCAGCCGGCCGTCCCCAGGTTGACCACCGCGTCGGGACGGAAGGTGGGCCGCACCCGGTCGCCCCAGCCGGCCTCGCGCAGGCTGGCATGCTGGCGCAGGTCTGACGTGGCCGGGTCGGTCGTGCACAACGTGTGGATGCCAAAGCGCCCAAACAGCGCCCGGGGCGAGAACTCCGGCTGCTTGAGCTGCGCCTCAACGTGCGCGTAGATCGCCATGGCGCTGCCGCCGTCCAGCTTCTCGGTGACGGCGAACACATTGATGAGCTCGTCGGCCAGCCACAAACCCGTCGGCGTGCCGCGGAAGAGATCAAACCGCTCCGCGAAGCGCAGCCAGATCCGCCGGTGGTCGGTCTCGACCGGCGTTCCGTCGACGGTGGGGATGCCGAGATCCTCCATGGGCACGCCCTGCGAATACAACATCCGCACAACGTAGTGATCTGGGATGATGAAGAGATCGGCCGGCGTGCCGAAACCGGCGGCCGGATCGGCCAGCAGGGCAGGATCGACGTGGCCGTGCGGGCAGATCAGCGGCAGGTCGCGGACTGTCGCGTACAGATCCCGGGCCAGGCTGCGCTGGGCGGGGTCGGGATCAAAACAGCGATCGGGCGAGAGAGCCCAGTTGCTCATACTCCTCCATATTGCGGGAGAAGGGGAGGATTGGTAATCTCTCCCGTTCTCCTGATTGGCGGGACTCAGGCGCTCGCCTGGGCGAACGGGGCAAGATGCCGGACGAAGTGCCGCTCCAAACCGGCCGCGAAGGCCTCCTCGCGCGCGGACAGCGCCGACATGATGCGGGCGCCGAAGCGCGCCAGGGCGGACCCGAAGGTGACGTGCAGCGCCTGGCGCGCGTCAAAGGCATTCAGCAGGCCCGCCAGGTCGGCGTCGGACACGGCATCCGGCGCGGGCACGCGCTCGAGGCGGGCCGAGATGTGATAGGTCAGTTTGTCCGTATCGTAGCGCTCGCGGGCCAGCGCGACGATTTCGCGGAACAGGCCCGGCTCGCCGGCGGCAATAACCCGCAGGCCCTCGAGATAGCTTGTGCCCGCCGTTTTGAGGTGCGCCACGCCATGGGTGGCGGCCACGATCAGCGGATAGACGCTGAACTTGTCCGAGCCCGAGTGCAGGCTGAGCTTGTAAGGCCCGAACGCCCGGGCGACCGCTGCATGCGCGTTCAGATTCTCGCGCAGCGCTTCGAGATCGCCGATGTAGTCGACACCTTTCTCGAACCGGCCGACAAAGCGCGGGGCCAGGCTGACCACCGGCGCGCCGAGCCGCTTGAGCTCGCTGGCGATGATGATGTGCTCGCCCAGCCGGGTGGGCGATTCGGTCTCGTCGACGGAGACCTCGAGGTCGTAGGCCTTTAGCCGTGACGCCAGATGGCGCTGCATGACGACGACATGGGCGACGGCCTGGCTATATTTCACCGCCGCGCGGGCGGCGTCGGAGGGCGTGATGACGACTCGCCGATCGTCCAGATCAACCTTTCTGCCGGCGTAGCGGGTCATGAAGTCCGAATGGCTGGTCTCCAGGCCGGTCCAGGGCAGTTCCGCGGACGCGGCCTCGAGCGCGCCGGCCTGCATCTGCTCGGCCGCGTCGTTGACGTGGGCGCCGGGGTCGATGGTGAAGAAGCTGAAACCAGCCGCCGCGCAGGCGTCAATGTCGGCGGGGGTCTTCAGGTGGTCGGCGTCGGCCCCGACCGGCTCTCGCCAGCCGGCCTGCAGGGCCCCGAAGGTGGCGTCGGTGAGGACGTCATCGGGGCTGCGATTCGTGCGGCTCATCTCGCGGATGGATTGCTGGGCGAAGATTGCGGCGAGGCGCCCGCCCACGGTCCGAAACGCGCGCGCATGCCCGGGCGTGGCCAGACCAAGCCTGTCGCCGCAGCCGGCCGAGGTGGCCAGCCCGAGCGGGACGGGCCGCAGCCACGGCAGCGCCTCGCGCAACGCGCGGGCGTTTGCGGTGTCGACGGCGCCTTCAATCACCGTCGCGTCGCCGACAGCATGGCGTTCACCGTGAAAGGCCGCCAGGGCTGGATGTCCGGCCGGGGCCGCAATGACAAGGACGCGCGCGCCATCATCACGGCGGCGGAGACCATATGCGGCGCCGCTGGCTTCGACGAGTGAGGCTGGATACAGACCGATTGGAAAGTGGTTTAGGAGTGTCTGGGTGAGCGTCATTTTAGGGATAGAACTCTCTCGGATTTGATATCCCCGGCGGAGCCGGGGATATCAAATCCGAAATCAGTGTCGTCAAGCGCCAAGATAGGCGGTCATGCGTTTGACAGCCAGGTCGGGGTCGCGTAAAAGCCCGGCCCGGTCGGCAAGGATGAACAGATCGGCCAGATGCTGAGGGCTTCGGGAAGTTTCCTGCCCGCCCAGCATTTCGAATCGCTCCTGGTAACCGTTGAGCCAGGCCAGGAAAGTTACCCCGGTCTTGTAGGAGTAGGTCGGGCTCTGGAAAATGTGGCGCGACAGGGCGACGGTCGGCTCGAGGATGGCGTCATACCGGGCAAGATCGCCGAGGTCTAACGCGTGGAAGGCGGCCGCCGCCGCCGGCGCGATGGCGTCGAAGATCCCCAGCAGGGCGTGGCTATAGCCCAGCGCGTCGCCCTTGATAAGCTCCGGATAGTTAAAATCGTCGCCAGTGTACATCAGGACGCCCGGCGGCAGGCGTCGGCGCATGTCGATTTCACGTTGGGCATCGAGCAGCGAAATCTTGATCCCGTCGATGTGGTCCGCATTTGCGGCGATGATGCCGAGACAGGTGGTCATCGCCGCGCTGAGATCGCGCGTTCCCCAGTAGCCGGCCAGTTTTGGATCGAACATGTCGCCCAGCCAGTGCAGGATCACCGGCCGGCGGATCTGCCCGAGGACGCGCTCATACACCCGGGCGTAATCTTCCGGGCCGCGGGCGCAGGCCGCCAACGCCCGAGAGGCCATCAGGATGATCCGTCCGCCCAGGGATTCGATGTAACTGATCTGCTCCAGATAGGCGGCGACGACCTGGTCGAGGGTCAGGTCGGGCGCGGGAGGCAGGTGGTCGGTGCCAGCCCCGCTGAAGACCGTGGCGCCCAGCGCGGCGGCCTCGGCGACCGATCGACGGATGAGCTCCTTCGCGCCGGCCCAATCGAGACCCATTCCGCGCTGCGCGGTGTCCATCGCCTCGGCCACCGCGAAGCCATATGACCAGAGATGCCGCCGATAGGCCATCGTCGCCTCCCAGTCGATGGCGGTGGTTGATCCCGGCGCGACCATCACATGGGCAGCCGCAAAGGCGATGCGGCTTCGGAAGGGTCCACCGGGCAGGTAGACCTTGGGATCGCCCAGGGCGTATTCGCGGACGATGGGACGTAGTTGCGCCGGAAGCTGAC
>JBDSIP010000014.1:0-7171 GCA_039917915.1 Thermoflexales bacterium | reverse complement strand
CTACATTCTGGCGGTCGCTCCGCGACCTTGCCGCTCGCCGAAAGACGTGACCCGACCCTGATCCTGCGCCATGGCCCGGATTCGGTCGCGGAGCGACCGCATGCGAGTAGCCGTGGGATTCATCCCACTACATTCTGGCGGTCGCTCCGCGACCTTGCCGCTCGCCGAAAGACGTGACCCAACCCTGATCCTGCGCCATGGCCCGGATTCGGTCGCGGAGCGACCGCATGCGAGTAGCCGTGGGATTCATCCCACGGGCGAGCGGCGTGTCGTGTTCCCCGTCGCGGAGCGACGGGATGGCGGATCGACCGACACGATCGTCGACCCGCGGCCCGACCGAGGCCCATGCGATAATCCAAACAGGTCAATATGACCTATTGGAGCGCAGCATGACGAAACACGATATCAGCGTGGGCGAAGCCAAGGGCAAGTTCTCCGAGCTCATCTCGCGGGCGGCGGCCGGCGAGCGCTTTGTCATCCATCGCCGAAACAAGCCGGTCGCCGTGCTGGTCAGCCCGGGCGACCTCGAAACGCTGACCCGCCGGACGCGGACGGCGCTGTCGCTCGCCCGCGCGGCCGGGCAGCGCGAGGCGATCCTGGCCGGCATCACGGCCGGAGAGCTGCACCCGGCCATGGCCGCCTTCGGGTTGGGAAGCGAAGACGCCGAGTGGGCGCGCCTGGCGCTGGAGCTCGCCCGGCCGCGCGCAGGGAAGACCCGCCGCAAGCAAGTCACCCTATGACCCTGCGCGTACTGGACACGGATCATCTCGTGGCAATTCTGCGCGGAAAGCTCAATTTGAGCCGGCATGTTGCGCCCTCAGAACAACTCGCGACGACCGCGGTGTGCGTGGCCAAACTCGCCCACGGCGCGCATCGATCGGCTCGGCCGGCCGAAAACCTGACCCGGGTCGACACCCTGCTGGCCGCGCTCGACATCCTGCCTTTCGACGAAGCGGCTGGGCGCGTCTTTGGGCTGATTCGGGCGGCGCTGGAAAACCAGGGTCACCCGCTGGTTGCGATGGATCTTCAAATCGCCAGCATTGCGCTCGCGCATCGCGCCACGCTGGTTACCCACAACGCCAGGCACTTCGGGCGAGTGCCTCAGTTGACGCTGGACGACTGGATGTGATTGGGCCGCGCCAGTTGCGTGCCACCTACAGCCGCAGCACCTTGAGCGCCAGATCCTTAATCATGCGGAAGTACTTCTCGTTGGACGAGCACAGCGGCAGATTATTCTCCACCGCCGTCGCGGCGATGATGGCGTCGTCGGCACGCAATCCAGAGGAGATTCCGTATTCCTCGATGTATATCAATGCCCGATGGCCAATGTTTTCAGTCAGCGGTAACGTGACAAAGCCAAGGTCCGCGATGAAACGCTTGACGACCCGCTGTTGGGCCTTGTTCGACGCGCCCTGCAAGAGCTCCATATAGGTTTGGGCGGAGAGATACCGCGCTTCGGCAGCGTTCATCGCGATGGCCGCTTTCAGATTGCCCCGCTGGACCCAAATGAACACATTGGTATCGAACAGCATCAGTAGCGCCCCCCGCGCAGCCGCGTCATGATCTCCTCGACGCTCTCGGTGTCTTTTGAGCGCATGCCAAAAAAGGCGTGATCCTGGGCGCGCGTCCCCGCCAACGCCTGGACCGGAACGATCGTGCCCTTTACTTTGCCCCGGTATATGACCGTGACACGCTGGTTCTTGTCAAGCGCCTTCAGAACGTCGCGCATCCGGTATCGAAGGTCGACGATGGTAGCCCGCATGTGTTTCTCCTATATGTATAGCTGAAGTATACATATAGATCACGTACAATTGATGTCGCCGTGACAGACCGAGCCACCCGCCTTGCCCTCGCCCGCGATGGCGCCTATATCGTCGCTGGCGCGCTGATCCAGGCCATCAGTGTGGTGATGTTCTACAATCCGGCCGACCTCGCCCCGGGCGGGGTCAGCGGCGTCGCCCTGCTGCTCAATCGCGCGGCCGGCCTCCCGATCGGCGCGCTGGTTCTGGTCCTCAACCTGCCGTTGCTCGCCCTGGGCATGCGCTTTCTGGGCGGCTGGAAGTTCATCGCCCGGACCGTCGTCACGACCGTGCTCTATTCGGCCTTTATCGCCCTGCTCGAAGAGACCCAGTGGATCCGCCCGATCACCCGGGATGTGATTCTGAACACGCTGTACGGCGGCATCATCGGCGGGTTTGGGATGGGCCTGGTTCTGCGCGCCCAGGCCACCACCGGCGGGACCGACATCCTGGCCCTGCTGCTCATGCGCAAGCGGGGCATCCCCCTCAGCCAGAGCTATGTGCTGACCGACGCGCTCGTCTTCATCGCCGCGGGCGCGATGTTAGGTTGGGATCGAGCGTTGTATGCGTTCATCGCCAATTACGTCAGCGGGCTGGCTGCCGAGGCCACCAGCTCGGGCGCCAATGTCAGCCGGACCGCCATCATCATCACCGCGGCCCCGGAGGCGGTCTCGCGCCTGGTGCTCGAGGATATGCAACGCGGGGTGACCGAGTGGACGGGCCGGGGCAAGTTCACAAATCGCGACCGGCCGATCCTCTTCGTCGTCGTGGGGCGGGCCGAGGTCGCCACGCTCAAGGCCATCATCCATCGGGCCGACCCGGATGCTTTCGTCGTGATCGGCCAGGCCCAGGAAGTATTTGGCGCGGGCTTCAAGCGCCTGAATCGGGAATAGTTTTCTGAAGCGATATCGCCGCGCCGCGGCGGAGATATCACTTCTCGCAAATCAGGGCTTGATCGCCCGGGTCGCGTAATAACCCGGCATGTATTTGCTGGTGATCTGGGCATGGTGCGGCGCCTCGTCGAAACCGGCCAGGACAAAGCCCGCGTCAAGCTGCCCGCCGACCTGATCTGACAGGGTGTGGCCGAACTCCAGCGGCGCGTCGGGACCGAATAACCTGAGCCGTTCTTCATCGGGCAGATGGGTGAGATCGGAGTAGGGCAGGCTGTGCCGCACGATCAGCTCGCCCCGGTTGTCCATCGCGTCGATGTCAAAGATAAACAGGTCGGGGTTCATGAAGCCCGCGAGCAGCGCCCCGCCGCGCCGGAGCACGCGATGGCACTCGCGCCAGACCGGACGGATCTCGGGGCAGAAGACGTTTGAGACCGGGTGAAAGATCAGGTCGAAGCTGGCGCCGGCGAAGGCGCTCAGGTCGCGCATGTCGCCCTGCGCCGTGCGCAACGTAAGTCCCTCGCGCGCAGCGACGAAACGGTCGCGCTCGAGTTGGCCGGCCGAGGCGTCGAAGACCGTGACGTTGGCCCCGGCCGCGGCGAGGACGGGCCCTTGCTGTCCGCCGCCCGAGGCGAGACACAGCACGTCCGCGCCACGCAGCTCGGCCGGGAACCAGTCGCGCGGGGTCGGTTTGTAGCCGATCAGGACGATGGACCAATCGCCCTGTCTCGCTTTTGCGACCACCTCGGGGCTGACCGGCACGGTCCATTCATTCCCGCCCTCGACCTGCTTTTCCCAGGCCGCGCTGTTATGGGCGACGACGTCGTTTTCATTCATGATGGGGGCATTATCTGCGGGCGGCGCCGGGCCATCGACGGGCTCAGGCGCCGGCGCCGCCCGTGCGTCAAACGAGCCGATGCGGGTAGCGGGTTTGGGTGTTGTAGACTCCCGTTCCTATGAGCGCGACGAACACATCTCCTGCGCCGACGGCCAGCCGCGAGCCGACCCGCGATCGACTGCGTTCCAACGTTGTGCCGGTGAGCGATATCCCGACCGGGACCGCGGCCCAGCTCGGCGAGGACGGGCTGCCCAAGCCCCTGCGCCGGCCGGATTGGTTGAAGGTCCGCGCGCCAGGGGGCGAGGCGTATCAGAACCTCAAGCGCCTGATGCGCAGCAAGAGCCTGCACACGATCTGCGAAGAGGCCAATTGCCCGAACATCTCCGAGTGCTGGGAGCGCGGGACGGCGACCTTCCTGATCATGGGCGATGTGTGCACCCGCTCGTGCGGCTTTTGCGACGTCAAGACCGGCATGCCCAACCCGTTGGACTGGGCCGAACCGTATCGCGTCGCGCAGGCCGTCGTCGACATGGACCTCAAGCATGTCGTCATCACTTCGGTCAACCGGGACGAGCGGCGCGACGGCGGGGCGCCCATCTTCGCCCTCAGCATCCGGCGGATTCACCAGGTCAAGCCTGACTGCACGATCGAGGTTCTCATCCCCGACTTCAAGGGCAACGAGGCCGCCCTCGAGATCGTCATGCGCGACCAGCCCGATATCCTCAACCACAACGTTGAGACCTGCGAGCGCCTGTTCAAGAAGGTCCAGCCGCAGGATAATTACGCGTGGGCCCTGGCGACCTTGCGCAACGCCCGCAAGATCGATCCGTTTGCCGTGACCAAGAGCGGGATGATGCTCGGGCTGGGCGAGACCCGCGACGAGGTTATCCAGGTGATGAAGGATCTGCGTGAGATCGAGGTCGACATTCTCACGCTCGGACAATACCTGCAGCCGAGCCGAAAACATCTGCCGATCGAGCGCTACTGGGCGCCCGAGGAATTCGCCGAGTTCCGCAGGCTGGGCTACGAGATGGGCTTCAAGTGGGTCGAGAGCGGCCCGCTGGTGCGCAGCTCCTTTCGGGCCGATTTCCAGGCGCGGGCGCTCTCGCGCCGATGGCGGGCGCTGCAAGCCGCCGCATCCTGACATCTTTCTCACAACTTTTTCAGCGTTCACCCAGCCTGGACGGATAGGCTGGGTGAACAATGCGGTCGTCACAGCCTTCCCGCCTCGCCAGCCTGTTCCTGCTGGCGGGGGCAATCATCGTCATCGGGGCGATCGCGGTGGCTCTTGTGTTCGCGTTTCAGCTGAATAGGCCGCCTGCGACGTTAGCCCTGGCGCCGGCGCCAAAGGTGGCCATTACCTTCCTTCCGACCCCAGCCGTGAATGTGGGGGCGCCGGCCGAGACGGCCCTGGCCCGCGAGCGCGACTTGCGCCGCGCGAGCCAGATGGCCACCAGCATTGCCCGCGCATCCGCCACGGCGGCTGCATCCTCGCCCACTCCGGCTACGGCGCGCCGTGTCGGCGCGCCCATCGCTGCTACCCACGCGCTCATTGACGATCCTACGCCAACCGTTGCACTGACGGTGCCGGCTGCCGCGACTCCGACCGCTGTTCCCCAGGCCGCCAGTCCCGCCTGTCGCCAGACCGAGGGCAACATCGTCCGCGAGTCGGTCAAGAGCGCCGGACTGAACGACACGATTCCGGTCTTGATTGCGCTCCCCCCCTGCTTCGACCCGATCCTCTATCGCTATCCCGCGTTGTATCTGTTGCAGGGTAGCGGCAATGTCGAAGGGCAGTGGGAACGCCTGGGCCTTGTCACCCGGGCCCAGAAACTCATGGCCGCCGGCGAGATTCCATCGTTTCTGATTGTGCTGCCCAACAACGATATCGACATGGGCGACGCCAGCAAGTTCGTGAACAGCGCCGAAGGCCGGGGTTCGTGGGAGGATTTCATCGTGAACGATGTCGTGCCGCTGGTCGACGCCAAATACGCGGGTTGGGCAAATCCAGTCGGCCGTGCGATCGGCGGCATCTCGCGGGGCGGATATTGGTCGCTGGAGATTGCCTTTCGCAATCCCAAGATCTTTGGCTCGGTCGGGGCCCACAGCCCGGTCATCACCGCCGAGTTCCTCGTGGGCGCGCCCGACAATTTCAGGATGACGATGATGGCCCGCTCGCCCGAGGATTTGAAGCAGTTGCGAATTTGGCTGGATGTCGGCGACACCGATCTGTATACGGTCGAGGGCCCGGACAATCTGACTGAGAGCCTGCTGGCGATTGGGGTAAAGGCGCAGTTCACGATCGGTTCCGGCGCCCACGATGACGCCTACTGGGCGTCCCGCGTGGATGACTACCTCGCTTTCTACATAGAGCCCTGGCTCAACACAGCGCCGATTGCCGCGAAGCGCTGAGGCGGACCGCGGACGGCGGACCGCAGACCGCGGTAAGCCAAGATGAGACAATGCCCGCCAATTCGCCCGCGAGGACTTGTACATGCGTCGACGTCTCCTGCTTTTCGTTGGAATCCTGATCAGTGTTGGCCTGTTGGCCCTGGCTGTGCGCGGCTTGCGCCTCGATGAATTCGCCGCTGACCTGCGCCAGGCGAACCTGGTCTGGCTGATCCCCGGCATCGCCGCCTACTTCGTGGCCGTCCTGGTGCGCTCGTACCGCTGGCATTTCTTGTTGCGCCCGAACAAGGCCATTCCCGCGCCGCGGCTGTTCCCCATCGTCGTGATTGGCTACATGGGCAACAATATCTATCCGGCCCGGATTGGCGAGTTGGTGCGAGCCTACGTACTGCGCCGCAAGCACGGGGTGCCGATCGCCTTCACGCTCTCGACCGTCCTGCTCGAGCGCTTGATGGACGCGATCGTGATGCTGGGCTTCGTACTGATCGGCCTGCCCCGCGCGGTCGGCTTGTCGGATCAGGTGCGCGCGGCGCTGGGCGTGGCCGGGGTTGCGTTTGGCATCGTAACCCTGGTGTTTTTCGGCTTCGCGCTTGCGCCGCGCGCGGCAGCCGGCGTCGCGGAGCGGATCATCCGGCGGTTCGCGCCGGCTTCTTTGGCGCCCCGCCTGGCCGGCATCGTCGAGCGCTTTGTCGAAGGCGCCCAGAGCCTCAAGAATCCGATCGATCTGGCGGGTCTCGCGCTGAGCAGCCTGCTGGTGTGGCTGATCGAGACAGTCAAATACTGGTGCGTCGCGCAGGGGTTTGGGCTGACGACCACCTATCCCGACCTCATGCTGGTCAATGGCATGTCGAACCTCTTCACGATCCTGCCGGGCCTTCCGGGCGCGGCCGGCACCTTCGACAGCGGCAGCATTCTGGCGCTCGAGGCGCTGGGCGTCTCGCAGGCGCTTGCCACGGCTTACACCGTTGTGCTGCACGTCGCGCTGTGGTTGCCCGTCACCGCCCTGGGGGCCTTCTTCATGCTCCGTGAAGGGATGAGCTGGGGTGATTTGCGCAAGGCCGAGGGCGCGCAGTAGCCGTTCCCGTTCCCGTTCCCGTTCCCGTTCCCGTTCACGTTCACGTTCCCGTTGACGTTCACGTTCACGTTCACGTCGACGTTGACGTTGACGTTTACGTTTACGTCGACGTTTACGTTGACGTCGACGTTTACGTTCACGTTCACGTTTACGTCGACGC
>JBDSIP010000013.1:0-4134 GCA_039917915.1 Thermoflexales bacterium | reverse complement strand
TGTCTCCACCGTGGCCGAGGCCCTCTCCGCCGAAGGCGGCGGTTACCTCCCGGCGGGTCCCTTCCAGTGCAACGACGGCAGCCGCTGGATTGCCGTGCCCCTGGGGCAGCACAACTGGTTCATGAACTATCGCGCCGATTGGTTCAAGGAAGCCGGCTACGACAAATTCCCTGACAACTTCGACGACCTGCTTGCGGCGGGCACCAAGCTCAAGGCCGCGGGTCGCCCGTTTGGCTGGACGATGGGCGACAAGGCCGGCGGCGACGGCAACGCGTCCCCCTACATCATGTTGTGGGCGTTTGGTGGCAAGGAATTCAACCCTGACGGCTCAGTGGCCCTGGACAGCAAGGAAACCCTGGCTGCCCTCGACTACTTCATCAAGTTCCACAAACAAGCCGGTGATCCCGATGAGATTGCCTACGACGATGGCGCGAACAACACGGCCTTCAACCAGGGCAAGATCTCACTGACGGCCAACGTCAACACGATCTATCTCCCGGCCAAGAAGAACTTCCCGGCCGTGGCCGAGGCCATGAACCACGCGATTCCCCCGAAGGGCCCCGCCGGCCGCTTTGGCGCGTGCACGCTGCCGTGGTGGGGAATTCTAAACAACACCAAGGGCGCCGACCTGGATGCCGCCAAGGCCTACATTCGGGACTTCTTCGCGATTAAGAACATGAGCAAGTTCTATACGGCTGGCCAGGGCTACATCCTGCCCGTGCTGCCAAAATATGAGAATGAACCAATCTGGTCGACTGATCCGAAGCTCGCCATCGCCAAGGAAATGTTCAAGCTGGCGCTCCCGGCCGGCTACAACCTCAAGAATTCGAACAAGCTGGCGAGCCTGATGCAGTCCAAGCTCGTGGTGGGCAAGATGTTCGCCGCTGCCGCCACCAGCGGGGATTCGCGCAAGGCTCTGGATGGCGCGATGAAGGACATCTCAGATCTGAAACTGCTGGCCTAGTTCGAGAGGCCGCGTTGGTCAGGCATCCGGGCGCATGGTGGCCCGGATGCCTGACGCCATCGACTACAAGATATCGCAAGAGTTTCACACATGGCATCGGCAAACTCCCAGAATCGAACCCCTGGCGCATTTGTTTCTCGGCTTTTCTACCGGGAAAGCACCCTCGGTCCCATTCTTCTTAGCCCTGGCTTCATCTTCCTGCTCGTGATGATGGCCTACCCGTTTGTCTATGCCGTCTTTCTCAGCTTCACGGACAAGGAGACCGGCGGACCTGCGACCTTTAATGGCCTGGAAAACTTCCAGAAGCTCTTCAGCTATGGTCCGTTTGGACGGACGGTGATCAACTCCATCGTCTATACGGTGTTTGCTCTGGCCTTGAAGTTCTTTGGGGGCCTGGCTCTGGCCTCAATCCTCAACCGTCCCTTCATCGGTCAGCGCTACGTAAAGGCGCTGATGCTGTTGCCGTGGATCATGCCAACGGTATTCAGCACGATGATCTGGCAGTGGATCCTGGCTCCGGGATTCAGCGTGGCCAATATTGTGTTGGTTGAAAAGCTCCATATTTTTGCGGAAAACCTTCCGTTTCTGAGGGATGAGCGCCTGGCCATGGCCTCGCTCATCGGGATCAACATCTGGCGCGGCCTGCCCTTCTTCGGCATCACCTTTCTCGCCGCAATCCAGGGCGTGTCGCTCGAGATCCTGGAAGCGGCCAAGATCGATGGGGCCTCGCCCTGGGTGGCTTTCTGGCGTGTGACTTTCCCGATCATTCTGCCCGTCGTGGCCGTCGTGGTCCTCATTTCAACCATCGGCACGCTTGGCGATTTCGACCTCCCGTTCCTTTTGACACGCGGAGGTCCAAACGATGCAACGTCTCTCTTCTCGCTGCTTTCTTTCCAGTTGACCTTTGGTTCGGGCCGCATCGGTCTCGGCGCGGCTGTGACGATGACCATGTTTCCGCTGTTGAGCGTGTTGATCGTCGCGTCTTTGATCATGGTGCGCCGGCGGCAGAAGAACGACTAGCCATGAATACAAATCCCGCCGCGCGAAAGGCGCTGAAGGCCCTGCCGTTTTATCTGTTGCTGGCCGCTGTCATGGTGTTTCTCCTTTTCCCGTTTTTCTGGGGATTCGTGACCTCGCTCAAGACCGAAAACGACGTCTACAACTTTAGCGGGAATTTTCTGATACCGGAGCGCCCAACCCTGTCGAACTACGACCTGGTGCTAAACAAGAAGGGTTACTTCGTCTGGTTTGCGAACACCTTCTCCGTGTCGCTCATATCGACCGTGATTTCGACGGTCATCTCGGTGATGGCCGGTTTCGCGATCGCGCGCCTGCGCTTTCGTGGCGCGGCGCTGGCCGGAACGCTGATCTTTATCACGTATCTTGCGCCGCGAGGCTTTCTTTTTGTGCCCCTGGCCCTGATCCTGCGCGACTTCGGCCTCCTGGGTCAGATTTCATCGCTCTATCTTACTTACCCCACTTTTCTCATCCCGTTTGCGACCTGGCTGTTGAGCGGCTACTTCACCAATGTTCCGCACGAGCCCGAAGAATGCGCTCAGGTCGACGGTGCAAGCCGAATCGGCGCGATTTTCCGAATCACGCTTCCCATGGCGATGCCCGGGATCCTTACCGCGGGAATGTTCGCCTTTACCGCTTCGTGGAACGAGCTCTTGTATTCGATCGCGTTTGTGAACGGCGAGGCGAACAGAATGCTGACCTCTGGCGTGCTCGCTGCGTTCAGCGCGGGTGACTTCCTGATTTATGGCCCGATGATGGCCGCCGCCACCCTGGCCTCGCTCCCGATCGCCCTGCTCTACGTCCTGTTCACTGACCGCTTTGTCAGTGGAATCACCGCGGGGGCCACGAAGGGATGAGCGTGATCGAAAGGGCAAGCGCAAACATCGTCCGACTTACCGGCCCCATCTTCAATCCGGGCGAATTTGAACTCAAACGCTTTTCTGACGCCGGCCTGAGTCCGCGCATCGTCGCCAGCGTCGACCCTGCCGAGTTGGCGATCGGGGTCAAGGATGCCGATGTGGTGGTCGTGGTGGGGACAAAAATCCCGGCCAGCGTCGTCGACGCGATGGCCCGCTGCCGGGCGATCGCCCGCTTTGGCACCGGCACCGACAAGATCGACGTTGCCCATGCGACCGAGCTTGGCATTCCCGTGGTCAATACGCCGTTTTTCTGCATCGAGGAGATGGCCGACCATGTCATGGCGATGCTGCTGAGCCTGGCCAGAAATCTGCGCGGCGCCCAGCGCGCCTTCGAGGCCGGCGATATGGCCGAAGCGCGGCACAAGCCTCAGCCCATGGTTAGGGTCAGCCATACCACCCTCGGACTGGTGGGCTTTGGCCGCAGCGCCGTGCACACGGCCCGGCGCGCGCGCGGATTCGGCATGCGCGTTCTCGCCACCCGCCAAAACAAGAACGCCCCGACGACTGAAGCGGATGCGTTGGGCGTGATCATGACCGAGCTCGACACCGTCCTGCGCGAGTCCGACCATGTCTCGCTGCACATCCCGCTCACCCCGGCGACCTATCACCTAATCGACGACGCGGCCATCCGCAAGATGAAACCGACGGCCGTCATCATCAACACCTCGCGCGGCTCCCTGATCGACGAGATCGCCCTCGCCGCCGCCATCCGCGAGGGCCGCCTTGGGGGCGCCGGAATCGACACGCACGGGTTATTCGATGTCTTCACCGACCACATGCCGCCCATGGCCCATCCGCTGATGGGCCTCGACAACGTCCTCATCACACCCCACACGGCTGGCGGATCGATCCAGGCCAGCCAGGACATGATCGATGTGGGCGTGCAGAATGTCATCGATATTCTCGAGGGGCGCTGGCCGCCTCCCGAAAACATTGTCAATCCCACCGTCATCCCGAGATTCGGGCTGACCCGTCAATACACCTAGCAGAACCTGGTCCTGAGGCGATATTCCCCGACTCCGCCCGGGAATGTCGCCTTAGGAAAGGGGTTTTGTCAGGTGTTCTTAGCGCCAATGGCGCGCAAGGAGTCTTCTTTATGGGCAATATGTTTGACCTGTCAGGTCGGGTCGCCATCGTCTCGGGCACAGCCAGCGGAATGGGCGAGGCCATGGCAAGGACGTTCGCGGAATATGGGGCCGATCTCGTCCTGTTGGACATGAACACCGCCGGAAA
>JBDSIP010000012.1:0-4124 GCA_039917915.1 Thermoflexales bacterium | reverse complement strand
CCCCACGCTGTCAATGGTGGCTTCCTCCTTGAGGATTGTCCGGGTCCCGGACGGGCGGAGCATATACCTCCCGTCCAGGTTGTAGCGGTCCTTGATCGTCATGACCAGGTTGCCCGCCGTCATCGTCCCGCGCACGTTGATCTTCTTTGGGCCGATGCTTTTCTCGCGTATGTCGAGGATCAGGTTGATGCGTTCCATCGTTATTCCGGGTGATGTCGTGTGCTACTTCTTCGCGGCGGTTTGAGCCGGTTCCGGAGTTGCCGTGCCGTTTGGAGCCGGTTCCTCGGGCTCTTCGACCGAAACCAGGTTGATCGTGTCGAGTTTGACTTCAAGACCCGCGGTCAACGCGGCCTGGCTGGCCAGCATCTTGGAGATCTCGTCCATGGCGGACGCGGTCGAGTTCGAGTAGGCGACCGTGTCGCTCGACGACTCTGGCACGCTGCCGCCCGCGGCGCCGCCCTCTTCTCCACCGGCCTTGTCACCCCGGATGAGGGTGTCAAGCGGGGCGATGTCCTTCGAGAAGTAGCTCCATTGCGCGCGCTCGATGTATCGCCCGCGGATGGCCCGGATCATGTCCGCCACCTGGTCATCGGCCGACCGGCCGTTCTTGCCGTCCACGGCGGGCAGGCAGACTTGCACCAGTTGCCCGCTCACCGCCTTGATCATGAAGCCGCGCCCGGCCGGGAGTTCCTTGGTGGGGAACTGCATGCGGATACCCATGTAACGCACGGTCTCGATATCCTGCAGGACAAAGGTGTAGCGCGAGCCCTCGGCCCGGCGGCGCAACTCATCCTGGCTGTCGCGCATGATTCCCAGTGTTCCGCCGATGGCAAAGCGCAGGTTCTTGCCCTTGCCGATTTCGGCCAGAGCGCCGGTGCCGCCCAGCTTGCTATTGCGCAGGATCGACGAGTTGTCATCGTAGTGGTCCATGATGACGACGATGTTGCGTTTGGTGTTGTCCTGGGCCTGATACATGTCGGGCATCCCGGCGAGTTTTGCCGCCACTTCCTCGTCGAACTCGGCCCTCAGGCGCAGGATCAACTCGTCCAGTTCCTTGCCGTTGGTGACGGTGGCCAGCACGTGGGGCAGTTTGTCGAGGGCGTCATCGCCGGTGCCCCACGCAAAGAAGCGCCGCGCGCTGTCGGAGGGGTCGAAGAACACCAGCCCCAGCTCGCTTGGCGAGTAGGAGTGGGCCAGCGAAAGGGCCAGCGACCGCAGGGCAGTGGTCTTGCCCGTGGCCGGCGGACCGATGATGATCCAGTGTGGTCCCTTGGCCCCAAACTCGACCAGGGATGGCTCGCGATCGCCGTCGTTGATCCCGATCGGCGCAACCAGCCCGGGCGGGCCGTGTCCCGCTTCGGGCAGCACCGAGGCGAGCTCGATCATGCGGCCGAGCGGCTCGATCGCCTTGGCCCGCTTGCGCGCCAGGGACGGGGTCGCATCGGTCAGGATCTTCCAGGCCGCGCTAAACCGCGCGCACAGCTCGCGGAAGGGATCACCCTCACCCATGCCCACGGGCAGGGCGGTGTGGAACTCCATCGGGAAGGGCTTGCCACCCTCCATCTGGACGCATAGACCGCGCCCAGGCACATCCGGAATGGGCACCCAGCCGCGCCCGACGATGCTGGTGTAGTCGGTCACGTCTCCCTGGGTGAAAGTTACCCGCTGGCCCATCAGGTTGAACAGCTTGTTGGGCACATCGGCGAAGAGCGTGCCGGTCACGACAAAGTAGATTCCGAACGAGCGCCCGTCGCGGACGGACTGCAGCAGGTCCGGGAAATACTTGTCGTAGGTTTCACGGAACTCGGACACGTTATCGACGACGACCAGGATGATCGGCATGATGTTGTCCGGATTCTTGAGGTTGTAGTCGTTCAGCGAATCGTAGGCGGACAAACGAATCTGTCGGTCGTCGATGGTGGTGCGCACCATGCGGAATAGGCGCTCGACGCGCTCCTCTTCATTGCTGTCGACGACGCCGCCCATGTGGGGCAGCGTGCGCAGCGACTTCAAGCCGCCGCGGGCGAAGTCGAGGGCGAAGACGTGCAGATCGGTCGGCGAGTATCGGGCTGCCAGCGCGGTGATCAATACCTTGAGGAACGTTGATTTCCCGCGGCCCGCCGCGCCCATCACGACAAGCGGGTCGCTGGCAAGGTCGATCGAAAGCACGCGCTGCTCGGCTTGATACGGGTTATCGACGATGCCAATGGCGGCCTCGAGCGAGAGCGGCTGGTTCCAGTCGATCGGCTCCCAGAGCGGCTTGGGCGTTGGGCTGGCCACCCATTCGGCGACCTTTGGGTTGATGACCAAAGTGGGATTGCGCGGGTCCTTGGTGATGTAGCTGGCGTCCACCGGTTCATTGATGGGCAGCAGGCTGGGCAGATTGTTCGGCCAGGGCTTGAACTGCTTCGGGATTTCCTGGCGCTGGGCCTCGAGGTTGAGCGCGCCGACCAGCCAGCCCAGCAGCGAGCGCGGCGGGTCGTCCTCCTTTTGGATGGCCTTGAGAATTTCGTCGGTCGGGTACATTGGGTCGGGCTTGGTCTCGTCGTAGGCAGCGCCCGACCAGGCGACCTGGACTTCGGTGGGCGCGCTGCCGCCGACCTGGACATAGCCGCGGCCGCCGATGGCCGGCAACATGGCCCCGTCGGGCCGGCCCAGCATTTCCTTGCTGTCGTCGGCGGTCTCAACCCGCAGGCAGATCCGGAACTTCATGTTGGCCTTCATCTGGTCGGTGACGGCGCCCGACGGGCGCTGGGTGGCCAGGATCAGGCTGACCCCGAACGAACGGCCGAGGCGGGTGATCGACTCGAACTTGACCTTGTAATCCGGGTTCTGGGTCATCATTTCGGCGAACTCGTCGACAATGACGAACAGGTGCGGGAAGGTGGTCGGGAAGGGCGAGCCCGGCCGCAGCGTTGGGATGACCTTTTTGCGATACTCGACCAGGTCAGCGACGCCGGCCTTTGCCAGGATCGACGAGCGCCGGTTCATTTCGGCGTTGATGGCGATGAAGATGCGATCGACCGCATTTCCGTCCAGGTTGGTGGCCAGATCGACCGCGTGGGGGAGTTTGCGGAACGGCTCGATGGTCGGGCCGCCCTTGTAGTCGACCAGGACGAAGTTGACGATGCGCGGGTCGTACTTGATGCACATGGCCGCGATCAAGGTCTGGATCATCTCGGACTTGCCGGACCCGGTCGTGCCGGCAGCCATGCCGTGCACGCCGTCGCCGCCGGCCTTGGCCGAAAAGATCATCGTCCGGATTTCCTTGCTGCTGACGTAGCCGATCGGCGCGCTGAGCCACTCCTGGCGCTCGGGCAGCATGCTCAGCTTCCAGTTCTCGGCGATGCCGAGCTCGCCCAGCCGGTCGACCCGCTTGCCGAGGATGGTCTGATACATCTCGAGCAGGGTGACGGCCTTGGGGATCTCGGCCGAGGGCCGCTTGCCGCCCATTGCCGCCCAGGCCTTGTCCATCCGGTCGCCGAGGCGCATATAGGCGTCCTTCTCGCCGGCGATGACGGGCACGGCCACGTGATACTCAAGCGGCTGGCCCTCCACGTTGACCAGGCCGCGGCCGGGTTCATTGGCCAGCGCCAGCGCGCCGCGTCCAACGATGTCACGATACGCGCCATCCTCGCTCATGGTGAAGCAATACCGCCGGCTGATCAGGTTGTAGAGCTTGTGCGGTATGTCGCCCTGCTGGCTGGCGGTCAGGATCCAGTAGATGCCAAACTGGCGGCCGTCGCGGACCAGGGCCTGCAGCTCGGGCATCAGGCCATCGAAGTTCTCCTTGAATTCGGCCATGTTGTCGACGGCGACGACGATGGCGGGGAAGACCTGCTCAGGCGTGTCGCGATGGGCGAGGTTGTAGTCCTCGAGCGAAGCGAATTTCTGCAGCCGCTCCTGGCGCTCGTTCATGATCCCGCGCAGCATCCGGAACAAGGCGTCGACCCGGTCGGGCTGGGCGGCGTCGATGGTCGCGCCGCAGTGCGGGAGCTGCTTGACCTGGCGCAAGCCGCCCCGTCCGAAGTCCAGCGCGTAGATGTTCAGCTCGGCCGGCGAGCGTTGCGCGGCGAGGTCGAAGAACAACGTCTTGAGAAAAGTCGTTTTGCCCTTGCCCGAGG
>JBDSIP010000011.1:0-8189 GCA_039917915.1 Thermoflexales bacterium | reverse complement strand
AACGTGAACGTGAACGTGAACGTGAACGTGAACGTAAACGTGAACGTAGACGTAAACGTAAACGTGAACGTCTACGTAAACGTAAACGTAAACGTGGGCGTAAACGCGGGCGTAAACGTGAACGTAGACGTAGACGTAGACGTAAACGTGAACGTAGACGTAGACGTGAACGTAGACGTAGACGTTGACGTAAACGTGAACGTAAACGTAAACGTAAACGTAAACGTGAACGTAAACGTGAGCGTGAGCGTGAGCGTGAACGTAGACATGAACGGTGACGCCCATACAATGTCCCCCCATGGACCCCACAAGCGCCCTCGCCTCGTATTTCCTGATTGATCCCGCCATCACGTTTCTCAACCACGGCTCCTATGGCGCCACGCCCATCCCGGTGTTTGAGCGTTACCAATACTGGCAGCGCGAGCTCGAGCGCCAGCCCGTGCTCTTCCTCGGCCGGCGCTACAAGGAGTTAATGCAATCGGCCCGCGCGGCGCTGGCCGGCTATCTTGGCTGCGACGCGGATGATCTGGTCTATGTGATCAACGCCACAACCGGGGTCAACATCGTCGCGCGTAGCCTCGACCTCGGGCCGGGTGATGAAGTGCTGACCACCGATCACGAATACGGCGCCTGCGACCGGACCTGGCGCTTTCTCGCCGGCCAGCGTGGTTTCACCTATCGGGCCGCGACCCTCCCGTATCCGCTCACCGATCCGGCCGAAGTCGTCGAGGCGCTGTGGCGAGAGGTCAGCCCACGCACACGGATGATCTACCTAAGCCATCTCACCTCGCCCACGGCCGTCATCCTCCCGGTCGAGGAGATTTGCCGGCGCGCCCGCGCGGCGGGCATCCTGACCCTCATTGATGGCGCCCATGCTCCCGGCCAGGTCCCGCTGAACCTGGAAGCGCTGGGCGTCGACTTCTACACGGGCAACCTGCACAAGTGGCTGTGCGCGCCAAAAGGCAGCGCCTTTCTATTTGCCCGGCCCGAAGTACAGCCGCTGCTCAAGCCCCTGGTCGTGAGCTGGGGCTACGAGGCGGTCGCGCCCGGCCCGTCGCGCTTTGTCGACCACCATGAGTTCTGGGGTACCCGCGATATCGCCGCGTTTCTGGCCACACCCGATGCGATCGCCTTCCAGCGCGACCACGCCTGGGATCGTGTCAGCGCCGAGTGCCGCGCCATCGCCCGCGAAGCCCGGGATCGCCTGCTGGCCCTGACCGGCCAACTGCCGCACTTCATCGGCGACCATTGGATGGGCCAGCTTGCCAGTGTGCCCCTGCCGCCTGGCACCGACACGATTGCCCTCAAGCAGCGGCTTTACGATTCGTATCGGATCGAGATTCCGCTGCTGGCCTGGTCAGGTCGCCCGTTCATTCGGGTGTCGGTTCAGGGCTACAACACCCGGGCCGACATCGACCGGCTGCTGACGGCGCTGGGCGAGTGCCTGCCGCTGGGCCGCTAACCGGCGCCGGAAGCGATTTCGGAATCAACATCCCCGGCTCCGCCGGGGATGTTGATTCCGAAGAAACTCCTGTTGGGAATCCCACCCGTGGAATTGCTGCTCTACAAACTCATCACGACTCCGATCGTGATGGCCCTCGCCACCTGGATCAGCCGGCGCCTGGGTGTCGGGGTGGGGGGCTGGATCGCCGGGTTGCCGGTGACGAGCGGCCCAATCAGCATCTTCCTGGCCCTGCAGCATTCGCCGCAGTTCGCCGCGGATGCCGCCCTTGGCACGATGAGCGGGTCGGCCAGCGCCAGTGTCTTTTGTGTGATCTACGCCTTTGTCGCCCGGCGCGCGCGCTGGCCGGCGGCGTTGGGCCTGGGACTGCTTGGGTTTCTAGGCATGACCTTGATCTGGAAGTTGATCAGCCTTCCCGCTCTGCCGTTGTATCTCATCATCCTCGCGGTGATTATGGCGGCCTTGCGGGTCGCGCCGAGGCCGCGGGCCGCCCAGGCGGTTGTCGTCGCGCCGGCCTGGGACATCCCGCTGCGGGTGGTGTTGGCCACGGCCTTTGTGCTTGCGCTCACCGGGGCAAGCGATGCGCTCGGCGCAACCTGGAGCGGGCTGATCTCGCCCATTCCGCTCTACGCCTCGCTGATGGTCACGTTTGCCCATGCCCAGCACGGGGCGGATGGCGCGTTGCGTGTGTTGCGCGGTGTGTTGCTGGGCACCTTTGCGTTTGCGAGCTTCTTCCTGGTCGTCGGCGCGACGGTGACGGTCTGGCCGCTATGGCTGGTGTATACCCTGGCCTCACTCGCGGCGATGGTCATCAACGGCGCGATGTTCAATCTGGCGCGGAGGTGATCTTCCTTGAGCGCGAAGCGACTCGTCTCAAGGAACGATACCCACCGGCGAAGCCGGGGGATATCGTTCCTTGATAAAACCTATTTGGAAATCTTCGGCATCGCCCGGAGCGCCTCGTACAGCGGCAGGGGCGTGAAGTCCGGCTCGACCATCCGGAAGTAGTAGACCGCCTGGTTCTTGTCAGCGTCGCTGGCCGGTTTGAAGAACCACACCGCGATGGCGCCCACCCACGGCCAGTCGCGCCGGGCTCGTGCATACAGCTGCGGCACGTAACGGGCCTGCTCTTCGAGCGTGACGATCCCGAAGTTCCCATACCCGGCGATGCCGGCATTCACGGGCGGGAGCGCGTTCCAGTTCGCTTCGGCCAGCCAGATCGGCTTGCCCGCATCGCCGTTGGAAACCATGATGTCGCGCATCAGCGTATGCCGGGCGACGTTCGTGCCCAACGGTGACAATCGACGATCTTCCGGGCCCGAAAACAGGCCGTAGCCCTGGGCCGAGGCCACGTCGAAGCACTTTCCCGCCCCGGCGATGTACATGCGCTGCAGAAAGATCAAATCGCTGAGATCGCGCCCGCTTTGCTCAACAGTCGGGGCCAGCGCCGCCGCCAGCACGATCGCCTCAGGGTCGATCGCCTTCACCCGCGCATAAGCCATGCACAGCATTCGGGCGTAGTCCTCCGGATTGACCGCCTGGGCCCCCCACTCGGGATAGATGTTGGGCTCGTTCCACAATTGGTAGGCCCGTATGCGGCCCTTGTAGCGCTGCGCGACTGCGGCGACGTAGTTGGCGTAGTCGGCAAAGTCGGCCGGCGGACCGAGTGTGCCGAGGTCGGCATAGCCCTGGTGCGCCCACTCCGGCGGCGCCTCGAGCCGGGCGATGATGCCCACGCCGTATTGCTCCGCCAATCCGACGATGTTGTCGTATTTGTCCCAGGCACTCTTGGCGGGTTCGTTGCGTCGATCGGTGAAATCACCCTTGGCCCGGATCTCGAGGTCATACCACGGAAAGGGCTGGCGGATCCAGTCGAAACCGGCGTCCCGAATCATCTGCAACTGGCGGGCGCGTTTGGCCGGTTCGACCTCCTGGTGCAGGAATGTGTTCACGGCGTAGGGCGTATCGACGCGCAGATTGAGCGGCGTGTCTAGGGCCAGCCTGAGCGGCGGCCGGGCCAGATCGAGCGCCGCGTTCCACAGCGCGCGGGCCTGCCCGCCCGGCGCGGCCTCGCCGGTCTGCGCCTCAAGCCAGCGCGTTGTTCCGGGCTGGACGAAGGCCGCGGCCACCCCGGCAAGGGCGACGGCGGACATAAGCGAGAAGATAGCCCGGATGCGGCGCATCTAAAGATTATATGGAGCTATATCGAAGATCGAAATGCCGGTATAGTTGGCCGCCATGCCCATTGCCACACCCCTCAGGTGCCTCGGGCTGGCCGCGCTCTTCACCCTCTCGGTTCTTGGGCGCGCACAATCCATCGGTGCGTCATTCGCCGCGGGGCCGGGCCCAGGCGAAGTCACGGTGTTGGATACTGCCAGCGGAGTGCCCTGCACCTTCACGTCAGCTACCCCTCGAACCTATATTGGCCTCCCCATCGCTGTGGCGGATCCCGGGGTGCCACTTGCCATTACGGGGATGGAGGCCCACTTTGTCTCGGTGACGGGCCAGGCCTGGGAGGATGTCCGGATTCGCGTGCAGTTCTGGGAGTACATGAACCCGGGTCTGGATCCGCTGTTTTCCGGCCCGGCGGGGCCGGTTCAGGAAGTCTCGATTGGGGCACGCCAGTTCATCACCCGCCTGACGTATTCAGAAACGATAAAGTTCACCCAACCCATTACCTTTGAAACCACCGGCTATCATGGCATCGCTCTAAATATCCAGGGGAAAATCGACGGGCAATATATTGACACTGATGCGCTGACGCCTTGCATGCGTCTCGATGCTCCCTTTACGGTCGGTTCAGTGGCGCTGACCCCGATTCAATACGGTTACTATCGCAACGCCTATGGCTTGACCAATTTCAACTTTTTTCAGTCTGAGTGGCGCAGCATGGGGAATTACACGGCCCTTATGCTCAAGCTGTACGCCCGCGGCCCCATCCAACCGCGCGCCTTTGTTCCGGCGGTCGAACGCTGATGGGATTGTGATTTGGAAACGCGCATCCCCCGGCGAAGCCGAAGGATGCGCGTTTCCAAGCCTTTTCTGCGAACCGCAGACTAGGGATACATCCGATTGATCAAACGCGGGAAGGGCGAAGCCTCGCGGATGTGCTCGGTGCCGCAAATCCAGGTGACCGTCCGCTCCACGCCCAGGCCGAAGCCGCTGTGCGGCACGCTGCCGTATTTGCGCAGATCGACATACCAGCGATACGGATCCATCGGCAGCCCGTGTTCGCGAATGCGCTCCTCCAGCCGGGTCGGGTCGCTGATGCGCTCGCTGCCGCCGATGATCTCCCCATAGCCCTCGGGCGCAAGCAGATCCGCGCTCTTGCACACGTCTGGCCGGCCGGGATAGGGCTCCATGTAAAAGGCTTTGATCGCTGTCGGGAAGCCGGTGACGAAGACCGGCTTGGCGTAGAGCTGGGTAAGGGCGGTCTCGTGCGGCGCGCCGAAGTCCATCCCCCACGTGATATCGAGCAGAGCCGGATCCTCGATCCCCTCGAGCGGCTTGCCGTCGTGGCGCAACACGGGCGCGCCCGCCCGCATGCTGGCCTGGATCTCGATCAGCTTCTTCACCGCGTCATCGTAGGTGATGCGCGGGAAAGGCGGAGCGATATGCGTCAGCCGGCTGACATCCCGGTCCAACGCCTTGAGTTCTTTTGTATTTTCGCGCAGCACGGTCTGGACGATGTGGGTGATGAACTGCTCCTCGATTTCGAGCAGTTGATCCAGGTCGCAGAAGGCGATCTCGGGTTCGACCATCCAGAATTCAGTCAGATGCCGGCGGGTCTTGCTCTTTTCGGCCCGGAAGGTTGGCCCGAAGCAATACACCCGCCCGAAGGCGAAGATGTTGGCCTCGTTGTAGAGCTGGCCGGTCTGAGCGAGGTAGGCCTTGTCGTCGAAGTAACCGACCTCAAACAGGTTGTTCGTGCCCTCGGCCGCCGAAGGCGTCAGAATCGGGGTGCTCATTTCGACGAACCCGTGGCCATCCAACCACGAGCGGATCGCCCGCATCACCGTCGCCCGCACCCGCAGCAACGCCCACTGGCGCGCCGAGCGAATCCACAGGTGGCGGTTATCCATCAAAAACTCGATCCCGTGCTCCTTGGGCGTGATCGGATACTCCGCCGACGCCTGCACGATCGCGATTTCCTTGACGCCAAGCTCAAAGCCGCCCGGCACGCCGGGCGCGCGCGGGTCGGCCTTCACGATGCCCGTAATTGTGAGAGACGACTCCTGGGGCAGGGCTCTGGCCGCCTCAAAGGTCGCCTCGTCAAAGTCGCCCTTGAACATCACGCACTGGCAACGTCCGGTGCCATCGCGGGCCTGAAGAAATATCAGCTTGCCCTTGGGGGTCTTGTCATATAACCAGGCTTGCAGGGTGACGGTCTGTCCGACATGGGCGTGGAGCTCGTTGATCGAGATGATCGGCGTTGTCATGCCGTCGATTCTACCCAGCCCGCCCCGCCTTCGGCGCATATAATCCCATCGCACCATGACCCAGCCTGCTACCGCGCGCGTCACCCTTTTGTCCGACGGCAACTGCATGTCGGATGGCGGCGGGCAGTATGGCCTCGTTCCGCGCGTGCGCTGGATGCAGTTGCAGACCCCCGACGCGCAGAATCGGATCGCCCAGGTGTTGCGTTGCGTTTTGATCCGGGTCGGCGGAAAGACCATTCTTGTCGACTGTGGCTGCGGCGATAAAGTGTTGCTCGGCGACTATTACCCGATCGAGCGGCCCGCCGGTACTCTGCTGGACGATCTGGCCCGGCATGGTGTCGCGCCCGAACAGATCGATATCGTCATCCTCACCCATCTGCACGGCGACCATTGCGGCTGGGCGACGCGCTCAGTCGGGGGGCGCTACGCTGGCATCAACACGCCCTATGGCGCCGATGACCTCGCGCCAACCTTCCCGCAGGCGCGCTACTATGTTCAGCGCGCCGAGTACGAAGCCGCATCGCGCCCCAACGAGCGCACCCGCAACACCTATTTTCCGGAAAACTACCAGCCTCTGCTCGCCCAGGGCGTTTTGACCCTGCTGGATGGCGACGCTGAGATCGTCCCGGGAGTGCGGGTCGTATCCACACCGGGCCATTCCGAAGGACATCAGAGTGTCATCCTGGAGGATGCGGTGCTGGACGCGCCGGCCGCGGCTGGTTTGTTGTTCTACCTGGGTGAGCTGGCTACCGTCATGATCCAGTTCTGCCGCCTGCCGTGGGTGACCGCCTACGATGTCCTCCCGATGACGACAATTGATACCAAGCGTCGCTGGCAAGCCTGGGCGATCGACACGGGCGCCCTCGTCGTCACCGGCCATGATCCGGATACGATCGCGGCGCGCCTTTCGCGCGACCCGCGCGGTTTCACCCAGGCAACCCGGATTCCATGAAGCGCGCCCTGGTTCTCGTCCTCGCGCTCGCCCTCAGTCTGACGGCATGCGCCAATCCAAGGGTCACCGTTCTTGTGGTGTGGCATTCGTTTTCCGGCGCGCGCGAGCGCGCGTTGCAGGTCCTTGTGGATCAATGGAATGCCGCCAACCGGACCGGGAGCGTGGTCGTGGCCGAGCGGCGCGACGCGGCCCTGATGCGAAATGCGATGCTCGACGGCAAAGCCCGCGGCGCCGAGCCGGCGCTCACCCTGGCCACGCCTTCGATGGCGGCGCTCTTGTTCCGGAACGGGCTGGCCCGCCAGTTGGATGACTATATTGCTTTAACCGGAGACCAGGGCGGCTTTTCGCCGGAGGATCGCTCCGATCTGTTCGACTTTGTGTTCCGCTCGGGCCGGACCCGCGAGGGCAGGACGATCGGGATTGGCTACGGCGGCGCGGCGCGGGCGATGTTCTACAACCGGGATTGGCTGCGCTCGGAGGGCCTCGATGGCCCGCCCCGGGACCTGGATCGTCTGGCCACCGTGTGCGGACGCGCATCCGATCCGCTGAAGGGCACCCAGTGCCTGATCAGTCAGGCGGATGCCGCCACCTATGCCGACTGGCTGTATATGTTTGGCGGCAGCCTGGTCACCGACGTTGCTGCGCTGGCGTTTGCGCCGCAGTTCTCCTCTCAGATCTCCATCACGGCGACCGCCCGACTCGGCATTTTTTCCAACGCCGGATTGATCCGGCGTGCGCTGAACGCCCAGCAACCGCGCGAGGAGTTTGCGGCCGGCCGATCCCTGTTCAGCTTTGATTGGACCGATCAACTGGCCGACTATCGAACCGCCGTCAAGGACGGCGCGAATTTTGAGTGGGGGATCGCCTCGCCGCCGGCGCCTGCCGGGGCGGGTCAGGTTGGCTATCAAGGCTGGGTCTGGACGCTCACACCGGGCGACGCTGAGCGCGAGGATGCCGCCTGGCAGTTCGTGCGCTGGATGCTGGATGAGCCTCAGTCGTCGCTGTGGGCATCCCGGACGCGCGAACTCCCGGTCCGCGCAACAGCGGTGAACCGCATGCGGAGCCGGGATGGGCTCGACGCCGCGAGCGCCGATGCATTGATCAGGCTGGCCCGGCAGGCGGTTGCGACACCCGTTATCAGTGGCTGGGGATGCATCGAAACCGGTCTTGGGGATGCTGTCGCTGAGGTGTTTGAAGGGCGGCCGACGAGCGAGGCCCTGGCGCGAGCCCAGGCCTTTGCGCAGGCTCAGGCGAGCCAGTATTGCGTGCCGCGCGCTCTTTCCGCAACTCCGTAGAAGCTGCCCCAATAAAAATACCCGGCGAGATCACACTCCCC
>JBDSIP010000010.1:0-5780 GCA_039917915.1 Thermoflexales bacterium | reverse complement strand
GCCGGCTATCTCAAGGAAAAGGCCATCGTCCAACGCAAGGTTGCCATACCGAACGAGCCCTACCCAAGTTATGCGGACGGGCACGCCCAGGTCACCGACCGAATGCTGGACACCGACCCGTATATTTGGGACAGCCAGTACGCCAGCGGCTGCCTGACCCGGCTCTCGACGTCCGCCCTGCTCAACGTCACCGCCGGCGGCGGCTCAACGGTTCCAACCTACGTAATCGAAAAGCGCTGATCGCGACCACTGCGGCGCTTGGGAGAATATCCGTGAAGGCACCCACGTTCAATATCGGGATAGAGGAAGAGTACCAGATCGTCGATCCGGAGACCCGCGAGCTCAAGTCGTATATCACCCAACTTATCGAAGAGGCCGGCAAAATGCGCATGTTCGAGAGCATGAAGCCCGAGCTGCACCAGTCGATGGTCGAAGTGGGCACGGATATCTGCAACACGCCGGCCGATGCAAAACGCGAACTGATCAACCTGCGCCGCGATCTGATGACGCTGGCGGCGCGAAAAGGCCTCAAGATCGTCGCGGCCGGGACCCACCCATTCTCGAACTGGATGGACCAGCCCATCACCCCCCTTGAGCGTTATATGGGCGTTCGGGCAGATATGGCCGTCCTCGCCCAGCAGCTCCTGATATTTGGCACCCACGTCCACATTGGCATCGAAGACCCCGAAGTCATGATCGACGTCATGAACGTCGCGCGTTATCTCATCCCGCATGTGCTCTGCCTCTCGACCAGTTCGCCATTCTGGGTCGGGAACGATACCGGGCTTAAGAGTTATCGGAGCGTGATTTTCAAGAATTTCCCGCGCTCCGGCACGGCACCCGTCTTCGCATCATACGGCGAGTACCAGAACTACCTGAAAACTCTGGTCAAGACCGGCACCATTCCGGATGCGTCGAAAATCTGGTGGGATTGCCGGCCAAACCACAAGTACCCCACCCTGGAGTTCCGGGTGTGCGACGTATGCACCCGCGTCGACGAGGCCGTATGCATGGCCGCGATCTTTCAGGCGATTTGCTATAAATGCTGGAAGCTGCGCAGAAGCAACATGACCTTTCGGATCTACCCGTCCACAATGATCGATGAGAACAAATGGCGGGCAGTCCGTTATGGCCTGGATGGAAAGCTCATCGACTTCGGCAAGCAAGAGGAGATGCCGGCCCGCGAGCTCATCAAGGAAATGATCGAGTGGTTCATCGGCGACGTTGTGGATGAACTGGGCAGCCGCAAGGAAGTGGAATACGCCTACCGGATTCTCCAGGAGGGAAGCAGCGCCGACCGCCAGTTGCGGGTGTTTCACGAGACGGGCAGCCTCAAGTCGGTGGTCGATCATTTGATTCGGGAATCCGAAGAAGGCGTGCTCTAGCCCGCTCCGGCCCGAGGCTGGTCGTGTCGCAGCATCACTTTCTCGTCGTCGCCGGCAATATCGGCGTCGGCAAGTCGACCCTGGTCGAAGGCCTTGCCCGGCGCCTGGGCTGGCAGGCGGCATTTGAACCGCATGCGGAAAACCCATATCTGGCCGACTTCTACCAGTCGATGGCCACCTGGAGTTTTCACTCGCAAACCTTCTTTCTGTCAAAACGGCTTGAGCAGCATTTCCGGATCGGACTGCGCGAAACCTCAATCATTCAGGACCGTAGTTTGTATGAGGACGCCGAAATCTTCGCCCGGAACCTATTCGAACAGGGGCATATGAGTGCCCGCGATTGGCGGACTTATCACGAGCTATACAGCACAATGGCGAAGGCAATCCCCGCGCCGGACCTGGTCATCTATCTGCGCGCGCCGGTGTCAACCTTGCTTGAGCGCATCGCGGAACGCAGTCGCGGCTACGAGCAATCGATTCCCACTGAATACCTGGAACGCCTGAACGAACTCTACGATCGCTGGGCGGCGGCGTTTCAACTGTGCCCGCTGGCCAGCATCGATGCGCGCGCGCTCGATTGGCGTAAAGACGACGACCTCGACAAAGTGGTCGAGGTCGTGCGTCATCGCATCGGTCTCTAGAAGTCTTCCTAAAAATGAGGGGCGAGATCACTATCCCCGCGCTTCGCGCGGGGATAGTGATCTCGCCGGATTTTTTTGGATAGCTTCTAGATATTCCTTCAGACATTACGGCCGGTCTCGAGCACTTCGCCGGTGGCGACAAACTCGGCGGCGAAACGCTCCTTGTAGTCGCTCAGCAACGCCTGCACCCGAGCCGCATCCGGCGAACGCACGATCAGTCCAGCATGCCAGGGCTTGTTCATGCGCCAAACAACCTCCGGCGCGTCGTAGCTGGCCAGGTCGGGCCACTCCATCCGGGCCAGGCACACGGCGATTCCGGCCGTATCACGCCGTCGCTCGCCCAATTGGTACTGCTCGCCGCGGGCGTTCGCGATCTCGATCCGCGCCCACTCGCGCCATAGGTTTACACCTGAAGCTGCCTCGATCATGTCGGCCAGGTTGGCCCCGCCAACCCGGGCCGCAATCTCAAGGAAATACAGCTTTCCGTCCGCCCGACCGCGAATGAACTCGGCGTGGGTCGAACCGCGAACCATGCCAAGTTCCTTCAAGAGTTGTTTGTTCAGATGGAAGAGTTGGCGCGCCTCGTCGCTATCGGGGGCCAGCGTGGCGCTGGTGAAGACGCCACCCCCGTGAGACACCGTGAGCGGCGGCGCGCCGTATTTACTCGCGATCGCCCACTGGATTTCTTTCTCCCAGGTAAGCGCGTCGACGTGATAGACATCGCCGGGCACAAACCGCTCGAGGACATAGTACGACTGGTTGTCGCCCAGCTTGTCCAGCCAGCGCCATAGCTCCTCGGCGTCGTTGAGCTTCTTGATCCCCATCGCGCCTGCCTCGCCGCGCGGTTTGAGCATATATGGCGGCGGAACGCGGCTCATGAACTCTCGAATCACGTCGTAGTTGAAGACGCCGACGAAATCCGGAACGGTGATGCCGGCCTCGTTCGCCTTGACCCGCATGGCAAGCTTGTCTCGGAAATAGCGGGCCGTCGTTTCGCCCATGCCCGGGATGCGCAGGTGCTCGCGCAGGCCGGCGGCCGTATCCACCTCATAGTCATCCATTGGCAGAATCCGGTCAATCTGCGTGCCACGAGCGAGATAGGCTATGGCATTGATGACATGCTGCTTGTTGGCCAGACTGGGCATGAACAGAATGTCGTCGAGGCTGGCCCGCGGCCAGTCGGCATCGCGCCAGCGCTCTTCCGTCAGAAGCAATACGCGGGCGCCCTGGGCTTTCAGCTCCTCAAGCAACACTTGGCCTTTGACGGCGCTGCTAAGACATAAAAATGTGACGGGCCGATTCGGCATGAATTCCTCTCAGTCAGCGAACAGAATGGAACGATGTTACACCGGAAATCAACGCGCCGTGATTTCTGCCTGGCCGGTCATCCCGGGCAGCAATTCGGCATCGACCAGCGCTTCCGTTGAATCAACATCAATGACGACCGTGAAGATCGCCGCGTTCCCCTGGGTCCCGGAGGCCTGGGGCAAAATGGCGCTCACCCGTCCGGTGAACGTTCGATCAAAGGGCTTCAGGCGCAAGGTCGCCGCCGCGCCGATCCGGATCGCAGAGAGATCGCGTTCAGACAGGTTCGTGCTGCGGAAAACCAGGGCGCTGGTCTGGGCCAGGACAAACGCCGGCGCCGAGCTCGCGGCCGAGCCGATTGCGATCGTCACATCCTGCACGGTGCAATTGCACGGGCTGAGCAGTGTCGCCCGGGTCAGGTTACGTTCGGCGCGGGTCACGGCGGACTTTGCCTGGCTCAGTTCGGTCGCCGACAACTGGCGTTGCTCAACGGTCTGGCTGACTGGTTCGGTGAGCTGCTTCAAGCGCGCATCGGCCGAAGCGATCGTTGAATATGCCTGGGCCAATTCCTGGGCCGTCGCCCCACGCTGGGCGTCAACGTAGCGCTGATAGGCAGCGCGTTCCGCCTCGTAGGCGCTTCCGACGGAGGCCTCGTTTGTTTTGCACAGAACCAGCTCGCGCGAAACTCCGCACGCGCTATCCCGGGAAATTTGGGCCGACCAGAGTTGGTTCTTGGCTTGATTCCAACTCCTCAAGGCCTGCTCGATTCCACTTTCGGTCGGACGTTTGGTCAGTTCAGAGTACGACGAGTAGGCGGCGTTCAAACTCGCCCGAGCCGAATCCACATCGGGCTTCCGCACGGTGGCTGGCGCGGCGGCCTGCGCCTGGCGCGCTTCCACCAGGGCGAGCTGTTCCCGCGCCTGGACCAGCGCATCCCCCAGGGCGATGTCGTCCAACCGGGCGAGGACCGCGCCCTTCTTCACTTTGCTTCCAGGCACCGCATAGACTTCAATCACGCGGCCGCTGGTCTCGAAGCCAAGCTGGGTGGCCGGCAGGGCCAGGGCGAGCGCGCCGTCGACCGCGACCGTTGCGCGCGAAATGAGCACGGCGGTCGGAAGGGGCACCACCGTTGGCGCTGGCGTCGGGCCCGCAGAGCCGCGGCCAGCAGGCACGAACGGATTCTGGGCGGAGCAGGCGCCGAGAATAAGTGAGCCAGCGAGGAAGACTATGAGGAATTGTCGAGAGATACGCATGCGTGAATCCTTTTAGCGATCGCGCAGGATGGTGATCGCTTTCTGGCGAATAACGGGTTGGGTGGCGAGGGCGGCGCTAAAGATCGCGGACAATGTCACCATCAGGCAGATCAGCCCGGCCGTGCGGATGTCAAATGCCCAGATGAGCGGCGTTTCCTGGCTGAAACGCTGGGCATATTCGAAGATATAGCCAAGGATCGTGCCAGCAATGATGCCGGCCAGCGCGGCGGCCAACGTCGTGACGATCGCCTCGCCGATGAAGATCGTGCGCAGGCTAAGCCGCGAGCCGCCAATCGCCTTGAGCATGCCGATTTCGGTGCGTCGGCCCATGACGGCGGTGTACATCACCGCCAACACGCCAAACACAGCCGTTACCATGCTCAAGCCGGTCAGCAGCACGGTGAAGATTCGTCCCTGTTCCAGTTGCGCCCGGATGGTTTTGACTGTCTCGCTCGTGACTTCAATCGAGATAGACTTCTGCCCGCTGAAAACATCCCGCAAGGCACGGCTGAGCCCTTCCTCAGAATAGCCGGCTACGCTTTTATCCGCCCGCATCAGAATCCGCGAGAACAATGCTTCGGTCTTGTCGATCGGGCCTTTCGCCGGGTCCCAACGCAGATCGCGATACGTTTCCAGATTAACCAGCACGCCGGTCTGGCCAGACTGAGCGCTGTTGCGGTTGCGGGTCATCTCGGTGTTAAAGGCCGGCACCCGCGCACCCACCGCGATGATGGTCATGATCCGGTCGTGGTCAAAACCCGATCCGCGCAACCGAATTTTATCGCCCTGCTTCAGGTCAAGCAGATCGCTCAGGCCGGACGAAATAATCGCGGCATTCGGATCGGTTTGGAGTTGCCGCAGGGCGTCTTCATCACCGCTGACGAACTGATAGAAATCCGGATATAACACCCGGGTGAGATCGCCCTGCACGCCAATCACATTCACTGTGGCGACCCGCACCAGGGCCCGGTCGCTGGCGTCACCGCGATAATCTTGAGCCAGGCCGGCGGCGGCCGCGATTCCCGGCTGGCGAGATAACTCGGTCAGATTTTCGGCGCTCAAGCGCTGGCTGGTGCGTGAGAACGAGCGGAAGACGCCCCCGATGGTCGCAGAAAGACCCGGCCGAGCAGTGACATCGGCGCCGCGGTTGAACCGTGAATCAGTCTCGATATTCGCGTCGGTCAGCGCAAGCTGGG
>JBDSIP010000009.1:0-4454 GCA_039917915.1 Thermoflexales bacterium | reverse complement strand
GGCCGCCATCGCCGCCGCGCTCAGACCGTTGCTGGCCGATCGGGATCGGCTGCGGGTGATGAGCCAGGCCGCCCGCCGGCGCTTTGTTGCGCATCCCACCTGGGAACAGAGCCTGGCCCGGATCCGGGCTTTTTTGGCGGACAACCAACCTGATTCCCTCGGGTTTTCACCACAAGGGTAACTGCCCAGGCCAGAATTCAATCTGCGTCAATCTGCGGATCGATCCATTTCCATGCCCGCTCGGCCCATCACGGGCGCGGCAGGTTTTGTCAGCAGATTAACGCAGATTTGTCTCCATCACGATGAAGTCCGACGACTCCAGGCGATAGCCCCGCTCGGTCAACGCGGACTGGATGTCCGCCGCCGCGGGCGGAAAGAGACAATTCAGCCGGCCTGCCCCGCGCGCGACACCGAGGTGCGCGGCAAAATCGAGGCAGGCCCGCGTATCGCCGGCATACAAGGCGATGTGCAGCGCCTGCTCGGGCATGAAACGCGCCCCCAATACGACGACGCTGCCGCTGGCGCGATCCTCGAACACCCGTCCAGCCCGGGCGAAATCGGCGCACAGGATCGGGGTGAGCGCGTAGAACGTGCGGTTCATCACCACGAAGCCCGTCCAGCGCGCGTGATGGGGCATCAGCAGGGCCGCCGCCCGCTCGGGGTCGGCGACGGGCACAAAGGCCGGGGCGGGGCCTGCGGCCGCCTCGAGCGGCAGCCAGACGCCGCGGTAGGTCCCCGCCAGCCCAAATCTAAAGCGCTCGGCGAGGCCCTTGCTCACGCCGTTGGTCAACCCGGTGTACATCCGCATCGTGCTCACATGCTCGCGCCAGGCGACCTCAAAGAAGCGCTCATACAGGCGCTTTCCCACGCCCAGGCCCTGGCAGGCGGGCAGCACCCGCACTGTTTCGAGCCAGGCCGAGTGGTCGGGCATCAGGCTGAACTTCCCGCACGCGATAATCTGCCCGTCGATCTCCGCCACGCTGAACTCGCCGGCCTCGTCCGAGACGAAGTCATCAAAGACCCGCGCCACATAGCGCAGGCCGGGCGTCGAGCCGGCCTCGACCGCGATGATCGCGTCGAGATCGTCGGGGCGGGCCGGGCGGACGGTGATTGTGTTTGGATTCATCGTTATTTCTGCGCGCTGGCGTTCAACACACCGGTCCCCGGGTTTGCGCGCTCTGGTTCAGCATCGTTTCGATCAGGTCGAAGTCGATCCGTGAAGTGCCGAATCGCCACCCACGCGGGTGGCGCTTCTGGCCACGTTCGCTGGTCAGCCCGACGACATAATCCGCAGCTTTGGAGACTATCCTAACCGCGTTTGCAGAATTGAAGGTTCGCCCGCATCGGCGAAGGCGCCGTGCAGGATTCACCATGCTTTCCTGGCCATCTGACTGGCCATCTGGCGCTTGCGGTCGGCCCGCACAACGACTATCGTAATTCCGCGTGACTCACCTCATCGGACATTCCTTTACTGCCCTGCCTCGCGTTGAGTTGTCAATCCTGGCGGGTTTGCTCGCGTTTGGGCGGCCGATCGCGCGCGCAGCTCCGGCCGATGTGGAGAGTGTCGAGAGCAAACTCATTCAGGATTACCCCGCCGCGCTGCGTTTTCGGCTCAAGGCCGGCCAGGTCGAGGGCGTCGCCAGTGTTTTCGAGGATAGAGCGTTAGCAGTTCGGGATAGTGACCTCAGAAAGCGATATCCCCCGTCCCGGCGCACGCCGGGACGGGGGATATCGCATTCTGAATCAGATTCCGCTGGGGTTCCGCCAACCGCTGCCCGGTCAGGACCTGCAGCTGTATTCGGCCTCAAAGCCGAATAGGCGTTTGGCCGTCGCATTGCTGATCAATGAGGCATTGCCTTCGAGCGGCGCGCGCAGTGTGGCGTCGGGGAAGAAGCGCCGGGCGATCTCGGCCGAGGGCGTCTTGACCATCGAGTCCGGAGCCACGACGAAGGAAACGTGATGGCTGGCCGGAGGCAGATCGGCGGTCGCGGCTAGATACGCGCAACGGGCCGCATCGCGCACGTCGGCGTAAGCGTAGAGCGCCCAGTGTGGCGCGGTCGCTTCGGGCCAGGGCCAGCCGACCATATCGTCGTGGTGGGTGATCGCCCCAAAGCGCAGGTTCACCACCGACAAGCCGTAGGTCCTGGCGTACATCTCGCCCATGACCTCGCCGATCTGCTTGGACAACGCGTAGTCGTTCTGGGGATCGACCTCATGGGCCTCATCCAGGGGCAGATACCGGTAGCGCGTGTCGTGATGCATGAGCACGGTCCGGCTCACCTGCACGCTCGACGACAAGACCACCCGCTTGATGGCGAGGCGGCGCGCGGCTTCCAGAACGTGATAGGCGGTCGTGACGTTGTCAAGGAAAAGCTTCGGCTCCGGCACGAGCCCATGATCGCGGATGGCGGCCAGGTGGATGACCGCGTCGGCGCCGGCCAGGGCCGAATAGACCTGACCCATATCGGTCATATCGGCAAACCGATAATTGGCCCGCCAATCCCCCGGACCGATCTGATCGACGCCGGTGACTTCGACCCCGGCTTGCGTCTTCGCGTAGTCGACCACGTGCCGGCCGATCAATCCCCTGCTGCCTGTCACGACAAGTTTCACGCCCATCCTCCCTGCGCGCCGTCTGGTTGATCCCGCAAACGGACGCGAAACAAGGCCGCCGCGCACCTTGAGTACTCCTTGCAGAACCGGCTTCCGGATGCGATGTCCCCCGCCCCGGCGTACGCGCGGGCGGGGGATATCGCATCCGGAGGTGGTTATGTTGGTAGTTCCAAGCCTGTCCAAGGTTCCCGCAGTCAGCCGAGGAGAATGAGTCTAGCATGAGGGCTCAAATCGCGGCAGAAAGCGCGGGGCCCTTCGATAAGTACAGGGCCCCGCGCCCGCCGGGCATTCACATCAAATAACGCACGTTGTCAACCAGCAGCACGATCGCCAGCCCGATGACGAAGATGGCGAAGGCGGTCCGCAGCACGGCCGCGTTCAGCCGGCGGGCGAACCGCGCGCCGAGCAATGCGCCGGCGATACCAGCCGCGGAGAACACGGCCACGATCCCAAAATCGGTGGGCGGGCCGCCCAGATGACCCAGGAAACCGGCCAGGCTGTTCATGGCGATGATGATGAGCGACGTCCCGACCGCCTGGCGCATCGGCAAGCCGACCAGCATCACCAGAGCCGGCACAATCAAGAAGCCACCGCCCACGCCCAGGAACCCGGTCAACACGCCGACGCCCACTCCGGTCGCAGCGATCACCGGCCAGCTTCGGGCAACCCCCGCCTGCTCGCCATTTGATCGGCGCAAGAGCATGAACCCGCCCACGACCAGCATCAGCAGGGCAAAGGCGATCAGCAACGCCCGGGCTGGGACGAGCTGCGACAACCCGGCCGACAGATACGCGGCCAGCATGCCCGTCCCGCCAAAGACCAGGGCGACCTTCCAGTTCAGCGTCCCCTGGGCCCGATGCGTGGATGCGCCTGCCAGGCTGTTGATCCCGACGATGGCCAGCGAGGCCGTCACCGCCGCCTGCGGGCTGAGCCCGGCCACGTAGACCAGGGCCGGCACGGTCAGGATCGAGCCGCCGCCGCCCAGCAGCCCCAGGGTCAGACCGATGATGAAGCCGAGGGCGAGATCGAGCGCGAAGGCGATCATCGCTCGACCGGCAGCGCCTGCGACCAAAGCCGCTCGCCATCGCCCAGGCTGACCGCGTCAAAGCCCTGCGCGCGCAGGTAGCTGGCCGCGATCTGCGAGCGATACCCGCTCGCGCACTGGGTCACCAGCAGCCGGTCGTGGGGGAGCTCGCCCAGCCGCCGCGGCAGCAGGCCGACCGGGATGTGCTTCGCGCCGACGATGTGCACGGTGTCGTATTCGCTCTTGGCGCGCACATCGACGATGAGCAGCCCGTTCGCGGCCCGCCGCTCGGCGAGATGCTTTGCCGTCCAGACCGGGAGCGCGACACTGGACCCGGCGACGACCTCGGGGCCAAAGAAGCCAGGCGTGTCATCGATGCCAATCGCGCGCAGGGCGCGGGTGATCCGCGCGACATCCTCCAGCGAGGGCGCGATGAAATAGGCTGGCCGGGCATAGTCAACATACCAGCCGATGTAGGTGAGGTAGTTGTTGTCCGTTGTTGGGATGGAGATCGCGCCGGGGAGGTGGGCCTGGGCGAACGCGTCCCGGCCGCGCAGGTCAAATACCCGGTCGCCGGCCGCCAGCAATGCGTCGAGCTCGGCCCGGTTCATCTGGCGCGGAGGGGTGGTCTCGTTCAGCAGAGCCGCCCCGAGTTTGTTCACCCGCTTCATCTGGGCGAAGTAGCGCGGGGCCTCGGGCTGGCCGGCCAGCAGCCAGGCCACGAACTCTTCCTCGTGCTCGAACTGGAAAGCGGGGTTGAACAGCCGCTCGTAGCCCAGGGTCGTCGAGGGGATCGCGCCGAGGGCCTTGCCACAGG
>JBDSIP010000008.1:0-3307 GCA_039917915.1 Thermoflexales bacterium | reverse complement strand
GCAATCGATGGCCCGGATCTTTCGCGACGGCCTGCGTATCGTGCGGGCCAAGCCGATCCTCGGCGGACTGATCCTCACAGGCTTTGTCCACGGCGCGTTCAGCGAAGGTTTCGACCGGTTGTGGACGCCCTTGGCGCTGTCGTTTGCCCTCCCCGCGATCGGCGGATTCCAACCCATAGTGTGGACCAGCGCGATTCAAATCGGGGCGATGCTGCTGCAGCTCCCGGTGGCCGAGCTGGTCAAGCGGCGGGTTCACCTGGATCACGATCGAAGCGTTTCGCGCGCGCTCGTGACCGCCACCGCTTTGATCGTCGCGGGCCTGGTCGGACTTGCGATTGCGCCGAGTTTTGGCGTTGTGGCCATTGCCTATGGGCTAGCCTCCACGGGCAGGCAGGCGGTCGGCCCGATCTTGCAGGCTTGGAAGAATCGCCAGATCCGGGGAGAGGACTCCAGCGCGCGGGCGACCGTGTTATCCATGTACGGCCAAGTCGACGCGATCGGACAGATCTCGGGCGGGCCTGTTGTCGGGGCGATCGGCAACGCCTCGCTTCGCCTGGCGATGCTGGCTTCGGCTGGGATTCTGTCGCCGGCCTTGCTGCTCTATGGCCGGGCCGGTCGGCCCGTGACGAAGACCGAAACGCCGACAGAGGGTTGATGGCGCGCGCAAAGAAACCGAAGCCGCCATCGCCCCCCAGCGTCAGGAGCGGATATGTCGATCTCGGGGTGGACGTCTACTACTGCGCACATGCCGCCGACTATCGCAATCCGCACGAGCAGGCAATCGGGGTTTGTCTCGCCGCGCTTATCCAACGAAGGAACCCAAACCTGTCCCACGTCCTGGACCTGGCCTGCGGGAGTGGTGAGGGCACCCTCGCGTTGCGCGGCCTGGGCGCCGCCCGCGTTGACGGGATGGACCCCTTCACGGGCCTCGCCTACGCAGCGCGAACGGGACAGGCGGCTGAGGCCATTTCATTCGAGATGATCGCCCGTGGCGCCCTGATCGGCCGGCGCTGGTCGCTGATTGTGTGCAGCTTTGCGCTGCATCTGCTTCCTGTGTCGCGCCTGGCCGGCACGCTGACCCAACTTGCGGTGTGCGCGTCGGAACTGTGGGTGATCACGCCCCACAAACGCCCGGACATTCGGGCCGCCTGGGGCTGGCGGTTGATCGATGAAGTCTTGGTCGATCGCGTTCGGGGAAGGGTGTACGAGCGCGCGTGAATCCCGGCAGCCGCAAAACGATAGTCGGATACCCTAAGGGTTGGCCCCTTTTCACGTATCATTGCAAAGAGCCCATGCGGGCCAACCCTTAGGGTGTCTGTGCGTCGTTATTACCCCAGCGCGGCCTTGACGGCCTGGGCGACGTCGAGCGGGACGATCGCCGCGATCTGCTCGATCGTCGCCTGGCGCAGTCCATCGATTGAGCCGTGAGCCTTGAGCAGGCGCCGGCGGCGGGCCGGGCCCACACCGGGGATGGCGTCGAGTTGCGAGGCCAGTCCGATCTTGTTGCGTTGGGCGCGGTGCCCGGTGATACCGTATCGATGCGCTTCATCCCGCACGCGCTGGAGGAGGTAAAGACTCTGGGACTGGCGCGGGAGCAGGATCGGGTCGCCGGTAGCGGGCTTGAAGACCTCCTCCTCGCGTTTGGCCAGCGAAATGACCGGCACGACGTGGAGCAGGTCGTAGGCCTTGAGGACTTCGACCGCGACCCCGAGCTGGCCCTTGCCCCCGTCGATGACAAGCAGATCGGGCAGGACGCTGAACGATGCGTCGATTTTGGCGGCCTTCTTGCCCGGGTCGACGCCTGGCTTCTCTTCGGTCCCGCGGTCCTTCCAGCGCTGGAATCGCCGGCTCAGGGCCTGCCGCATGGATTCGAAGTCGTTGGGGCCCTGAATATCCTTGATGTTGAACTTGCGATAGTCGGCTTTGCGCGGCTGCCCATGCGCAAACACCACCATTGCCCCGATCATGGCCGTACCCTGGGTATTGCTGATGTCAAAGCATTCGATTCGGGTCGGGAGGCGCGGCAAATCGAGCGCGTCCTGCAGTTCCTTCAGGGTCGATTCCTGGCGGTGCGTGTCAGCATCCCATTGGGCCTTGAGGGCTGTCAGCGTTTCGCCCGCGTTCTGGCGGGCGAGATCGAGCAGGTCCCGGTCGTTTTGATCGCGGGCAAGACTCACTCGCACGGCGCTGCCGCGGCGCTGGCCGAGCCAGTTCTCGATGATATTGGCCTCTTCGATCTGGGATGGCAGCAGGACATCGGGCGGGACGTGGGCGGCCTCGCCATAAAACTGGGTGAGAAAGGAATTGAGCACGGTCGGGTCATCCTCACCCTCGGCCCCATCCAGGACGAAGTACTCCTGGCCGAGCAGCTTGCCGCCGCGGATAAACAGGACCTCGACACAGGTGTCGCCCTCGTCGCGGGCAAAGGCGATGACGTCCTGGTCCTTCATGCTTCCGTTGACGATGCGCTGTTTTTCGGTGACGTGCCGCACCGCCTTGAGCTGATCCCGGTATCCGGCGGCGCGCTCAAATTGCAGCGCGGTCGCGGCCTTGTTCATCCGGTCTTCAAGATCATGAATGACGCCATCCGAGCGCCCGTCCAAAAAGTCGCACAAGCGCTGGATCGTGGCCCGATACTCGGCCCGGCTGATCGCGCCGATGCACGGTCCGCTGCACAGCTTGATGTCGTGATACATGCAGGCCCTCTTGTCGAGCCCGGTGATGTCTCGATCGCAATTCAGAAATGGGAACATCCGCCGCAACGTGTCGCGGGTGCGGTAGACCGCGTCGGCATTGGTGAACGGACCGTAATAGCGCGCGCCGTCCTTGTCCATGCGGCGGGTCACCATGACGGTGGGGAAGGGGTCCTGCCAGGTGACCTTGAGATACGGGTAGCGCTTGTCGTCCTTGAGCCGGATGTTGTAGCGCGGCTTGTAGCGCTTGATGAGCTCGGCTTCCTGGATCAGCGACTCGAGCTCGCTGCCTCGCACAAGGAACTCAATCCGAGCGATGTCACGGACCAGCCGGCCGGTCTTGGGGTATTGGATCCAACTGGCGGGATTGAAATATGAGCGCACCCGGTTGCGCAGGTTGACCGCCTTGCCGACATAGATCACATCGCCCTGGGCGTTGTAATACAGGTAGCAGCCTGGCGTTGTTGGCAGGGTTCGGACGATCGGCTCGAGGTGTTCTGGGATCGACATATAGAACGGATGTTCGTATTGTAGCCCCATGCGCGGCAAGTCGTTTCTGGTCTTATGGCTGCGCAACGTCCTCTGACAGTTTCGTGAACACGGCCATCGCCGGT
>JBDSIP010000007.1:0-3553 GCA_039917915.1 Thermoflexales bacterium | reverse complement strand
CAGCCGTGTTTTTGTGGCTGGTGATCGCGATTGGCAAGCGCGGTTGGCAGATCTGGTCTGCCCTGAATGGCGGTTTTCAAAAGGCTTATGTCACGGCTTGTTTAGCTGCGCTGATTGGCATGCTCGCCTCGATGGCGCTTGGGGATTGGGTGCTGCCGTTTGTCTACAATGTCGGCATTGCAGGATTACGCTCAAGTCTTTTAGGGTGGGTTTTTCTTGGCGGGATGCTGGCGATGACCCCGCATGGCGTTCGGGGCGCGCGCAGAAATGCCGATGGCGCGTAATATTCTGCGGATGGCTTGGTGACGGCGTCTGTCCGCCTCTCCATCATCGTCGTGAACTGGAACACGCGCGACCTTATTGCGAGCTGCTTGTCCTCAATAGGAAGCCACCCGCCGGGCTGCGCATACGAGATATGGGTTGTGGACAATTCTTCGAACGACAAAAGCATTCCGTTCCTTCGCGACACTTTTCCAAGTGTCCAACTGATTTTGAACGGTTCCAACCTTGGCTTCGCATGCGCGAACAATCAAGCGCTTAGGCGGTGCTCGGGCGAATTTGCCCTTCTGCTGAATAGCGACACCAGGGTAGGACCGGGAGCGTTGTCGGCCCTGGCACGATTCATGATGGATCACCCCGGTGCAGGAGTTGCCGGCGCCCAACTTGTCAACCCCGATGGGACTCTGCAGCAGTCCGTGAGGCCAATTCCGACATGTCGCTCCGAGCTCATGATTGCATCCGGACTGCGCCACGACCGGCCCCGGACGTACCAAGAACCGACCGAAGTCGAAGCTGTGGTCGGCGCTGCTCTAATGGCTCGCCGCGAGGCTTTTGATCAGATTGGCCTTCTCGACGAAGGGTATTTCATGTATACCGAGGAGGTCGACTGGTGCTTTCGTTTTCATGAAGCCGGTTGGAAGGTCTTTATTGTGCCTGAAGCGCGGGTCACTCACCTGGACGGCGGAAGCAGCGCGCCAATCGCCCTCAACAAATCACTTTGGCTGTCGCAGGGAAGGTTGCGATTTCTGGGTCAGCATCGTCCGGCCTGGATGATCAGTGCGACTCGCCTCGGGCTAAGGCTTATCGGCTTGATCAAGACGTTCTATTGGACTGCAATTCGTGTGATACGGCCCGCTCAGCGTCCACGGGCTCACCAAAAGGCGCAGGCGAATTGGCGCCTTGCGAAATGGTCTGATCGTTAATTTGGCCATGCTGGCTTCCGATAATCGCTCCTGTCCCGTTTGCGCCGCGGATCGGCCCGTCACCCTGTATCGTCGTGTATGTCCGGGCTCGTTGGTGAGCCGGACCGTCGGTCGGGCCGGCCTCAAGCAGTCACTGATCTCGCTCGACCAGGGCGATATCGTCGCTGTCATTGCCCGCAGGACGTAGATGCGAATCCTGTTTCTGACGCAGGTCCTGCCGTATCCGCTGGATGCCGGCGCGAAAGTCCGGGCCTATTTTGTGCTGCGGCACCTTGCCCAAGGCCATGACGTCACGCTGCTTTCATTCACGCGGCCCAGTGACGCCCCCGATGCCGTAGCCCATCTGAATACTTTCTGTCGCGAAGTGCGGACTGTTCCGATGCGGCGGACTGCGTCAGATGAATTGCTCAGCATGGTCAAGAGCGTTTTAAGCGGCGCGCCGCATATGATCGTCCGGGATGAGAAGGCCGACATGTTGGCCGCATCGCGCGCAATCGCGCGCAATACTGGATTCGACGTGATCCACTCGGACCAGCTCTCGATGGCCTATTACGCGCTTGCGGCAGCGGACGCCTCCGCGCGCAGGCTGCGGCTTGTGCTCGACGCCCACAACGCTTATTTCCTGATTCCCCAGCGCATGGCGGCGGTCACATCCAATCCAGTGAAACGCCTCTACTTCCGGCGCGAGGCGGCCCTATTTGCCCGCTACGAGGCGGACACGTATCGCCGGTTCGATCATGTCCTGACCGTGAGCGACGAAGACCTGGGCCACCTTCGGAAATTGATGTCCGCCAGCAAGAGCGCGTCGCGTCAACCGCAATCGCCAGCCTTCAACCCGCAGGCCTCAACCCCCACCTTCACCAGCATCCCCATTTGCGTGGAGCCGTCGCAAGCGCCAATCCCGCGCGACCCGAAAGCCCGCGGGATTCTGATCCTGGGGGGCATGCATTGGCCACCAAACGCCGATGGCGCGGAGTGGTTTGCCCGGGAGGTCTTCCCCCGGATCCGGGCACAGGCCCCGGCCGCCCGGCTGTTCATCGTCGGCGCCCGGCCGCCGCGGGCGCTGCGGGTACTGGGCGACTTCATCGGGATCCGCCACCCTGATCAGGCGGGGGATGCGCCAATCGTGGTCACGGGCTATGTGCCCGACCCGTCGCCGTTTATCGAAGCCAGCACGCTCATGGCCGTGCCACTGCGATCGGGCGGGGGGATGCGGGTGAAGATCGTGGAGGCCCTGAACTGGGGCCTGCCGCTTGTCACCACGACGGTCGGCGGCGAAGGCATCGACCTCACCGATGGCCGCGAGGCGCTGCTGGCTGATGGCGCGCCCGGGCTGGCCGAGGCTGTTCTGAGGGTGCTGGGCGACGCGGAACTGGCTCAGCGGCTAGCGGATGGCGGGCGCACGCTCGTCGCGTCGCGATACGACTGGCGCGCTCGGTATCGCGTGCTGGACACGGTCTATGCCGCGTGGGAAGAGGGCATGCAAGCGCGAAGCGGATGAAACTGAACTGGCTTGTCCTCATCTGTGGCGTTTCGGTCGCCTCCCGGGTCGCCGCTGCCCTGATCATGGGCAACAACGTCGAGTCGCTGCCGGGCATCGCCGATCAGGGCTCGTATCACGCCCTGGCCCTGCGTCTTCTAGGTGGCCACGGGTTCACTTTCGCGACCGACTGGTGGCCGGCGACCCGAGCCGGTGAACCGACCGCGCACTGGTCCTTTCTCTACACGTTCTATCTAGCCGGCGTCTATGCCGTGTTCGGCGCACAGCCCATTATTGCCCGGCTGTTGCAGGCCGTGATCGTCGGGGTCGCCTGGCCGGTCCTGTCCTGGCGCCTCGGCCGGCGCATGGGGGGTGAGACCGTTGGGCACGTCGCGGCCGGCTGGTCGGCTGTCTACGGCTATTTCGCCTACTACGGCGGCGCGCTGATGACCGAACCGCTCTACATCACCGGCATCCTGCTGACGCTCGACCTCGCCCTCAGGATCGGCGATGGCCGCCGCCGATGGCGTGACTGGCTGTTTCTTGGCCTGGTAATGGGCGCCACGATCCTGCTGCGGCAACTCTTCCTTCTGTTCATCCCGTTTCTGCTCGGCTGGCTGGCCCTCAAGATCGGCCGCGGAGTCCGGCGGGCCGATCTCGCCGGCGCGTTTGCGGCCCTGGCCGTGGTTGGATTGATGATCGCGCCGTTCACGATCCGCAACTACCGCGCGTTCGGGCGGTTTGTCCTGCTCAACACGAACTCCGGCTACGCCTTTTTCTTTGGCAATCACCCGATCTATGGCAGCCAATTCCAGGCAATTCTCTCGGGTGCTGTAGGCTATTACGAATTGATCCCGAAGCAACTCTTACC
>JBDSIP010000006.1:0-2569 GCA_039917915.1 Thermoflexales bacterium | reverse complement strand
AGTTCGACAAACTGCTGGAACTTTGTGATGGATGGGTAAGTGGGATATTTAATCATAGCCCCGGCAGAATGCCTCGGAACGCCCCCGTTCCTCCCGGCCAAAAACATCGTCCGCAACCTCCAACCCTTCACTCTGCCCCGCCGCGCAGCGGCTCAGTTCAATCCCGAGCGTAGCTTTGAGCGGAGCGCAGGAGAGGTGAGGCAGAACGTGAGGATGTGAGCGCGCGGAGCCTCAAAGCTACTGATGGTTGAACGAGCCCGGTGAGTTCACCGGGTCTTCTCTTTGCCGCTTCCTTGTAAATTGCTTTTGGGTCCTGGGTGGCGTGGCGAGGTCGTGACCAGCGTCTTTTGGCGGCACCCGCTCTGGCAGATCGCGCGCGGGCCGATCCAACAGCGTGCAAAACGAGGGGGTCCACTCGGGCGGACGCGCGCCCTCGCTCGGTTTGCCGCGCCCGGCTCGGCGCACGACAACACCGCTGCTCTCGCGCAAGGGGGGGGTGTTTGCACGGCGGCGAAGGAAAGTTGGAACGGTCCGGCGATCAGTTTATCCATGGGGGCGACCGCGCCAGAGTGCCGAGCAGGCGCATGGGCTTTTGGCAGCGCGGACAGCACGGCGCCCAGCACGCCATCGCGGCGGCGTCCGGCGGGGCGGCGGGCCGCCAGTCCAGCAGCGCGTGGATCCGTTGCCAGCGTTTCCGGGCTGCGGGACTGAGCCAGCCAAAGTGGCGCACGCGCTGGAAACCTTTGGGCAGCACATGCTGGAGGAAGCGCCGCAGGAACTCTTCGCCCGACAGGCGCAGCGTTTTGTTCTGACCGGTGGCGCGGTCCTGGTGGGTGAAGGTGACGGTGCGCTCGTCGCAGGCCAGCAGGCGCGCGGCGGAGAGCGCGGTCTTCTGCACGTAGGCGGCCAGGTAGCGCAGCGCGGTCTGCCCGCGGCCCACTGGTTGCACATCGACCACCCACGGTTGGCGCCAGGCGCGGGCGGGGATCGTCTTGAGCAGTTCCTGGTGTTCGGCTTCGAGCCATCGGCGCAGGCGGTTCCGGAGCCGCGCGGCCAGCACCTTCGTCGGCAAAAAGAACTGAGGGTCTTTCACGCGTTGCCAGCGCAGGCCGTCGGGGGTGAGGCCGCCGCCGGGCACGAGGTAATGCATGTGCGGATGGTAGATGAGCTGGCGCGTCCAGGTGTGCAAGACACCGGTGAAGCCGAGCTCGAGCCCGAGTTTGGTGAGGGCCACGTCGGCCAGCGCGCCGGCGCTTTCGCGGAAGAGCGCGGCGTAAAGTTCCCGCGGGTGCGCGCGGATCACGGCGCGCAACTCTTCCGGCACCGTGAAGGTGACGAGGAAGTAGGGCGCGGGCAGCAGGCGTGCTTCCTGGCGTTGGACCCAATCCTTCGCGTCGCCGTGGCCGCACTGGTGGCAGGCGCGATGGCCGCAGGAGTGATAGGCAAACTCCATGGCGCCGCAGTCGCAGACAAAGAGATGCCCGCCCCGGTTGGAGGTGCGGCAAGTCAGGATCGCCTTCACGGCGGCACGCTGGGCGGGCGGGAGGGCAGTCCCAAACTTCGCCCGATAGGCCGGCCAATGACGGCGGAGGATCTCCGCCAGCGTGACCACGGTTTTAGTGGCCGTTGACCTGGCGATGCAACGTCTCCAACGCCGCGCGCGTGCGCGCCTCGCTGATGGAAGTCAGGTGCGTGTAGATCACCGTCGTGTCCAGCGAGGCGTGGCCGAGGTACTGGGAGATCTGGCGCAGGCTCACGCCCTCCTCCAGCAGATGCGTGGCGTAGGAATGGCGCAGCGTGTGCGGGGTGGCGGCGGGATTGATGCCGCTCTGGGCGCGGGCCAGGCCAAAGGTTCTCTGCAGCGCCGAGACGTTCAGGGGCGTGGTGGCTTTGGCAGCTTCCAAGGTGTTGGGATCCCGTTTGCGCCAGTGGATGCCCGCCCCGGGAAAGAGCCAGGTCGGATGCTGATGCTGCCGCCACCATTGACGAAGGTGTTCGACCATGCCCGGGCTCATCGGCACGAAGCGGGCGTGGCCGCCCTTGCCCTGGCGCACATGCAGGCGCGGTTGTTGGGAACGGCTCTCGTGCAGGTCGCGCAGCTGCACTGCCACTGCTTCGCTCACGCGCAGGCCGCAGTGATAGATCAGTTCCAAGCACACGCGCAGCCGCGGCTCACGGACCGCGTGCAACACAGCGGCGACTTCCTGGCGGGAGAGTACCAGGGGCAGGACGATCGGTTTGGCGATGCGTACTTCGGCAAAAACCGTCCAGCCCGCGACGCGATGGCAATCGACGAAGAAGGAGCGCAAGGCGAACTTGGCGGCCTTCATGGCCGAGCGGGCGTAATGCTTCTCCTGGCGCAGGAAAAGAAAGTAAGCGCGGAGCTGATCCTCGGAGAGCGTGATGGGGTCCGCTTGAAAATGTTCCGCGCACTTGCGCACGTAACGGACGTACTCCTTTTTGGTGGGCGGCCGGTAATCTTTGAGTTCGACAAACTGCTGGAACTTTGTGATGGATGGGTAAGTGGGATATTTAATCATAGCCCCGGCAGAATGCCTCGGAACGCCCC
>JBDSIP010000005.1:0-3285 GCA_039917915.1 Thermoflexales bacterium | reverse complement strand
TGCCCTGGCGAGCATCCGCCAGGTAGCGTCTCGTCCACTACCTACTTCAGGGCAGGCTCTGGTGGGCACACCGTCGGGCACTGCGTTTGCAAGCATGATAGTTGCAAGCGTGATGACGGTAGTGGCAAGAGCATCTGGGAGACGCCATCGGTGTTTCAGGCAGCAGTGGGCTACCCAGCAGTCTCCGCGGATGACTTCGAGGGCACCGGCGGGGGCGGCCAGTCAGAGGAGGAGGCCAAGGCAAAAGCCGGCGGGGCATGGCTAGCACAGGGCCGTCTGGTAAACCCGTGGACCGAGGTCATAGCGCCGCCCTTCCCGCTGGACACGCTGCCAGAGCCAATGGCGCGCTACGTGAGGGCCCGGGAGCAGGAGATGGGCGTGTGTCCTTCCGCCGTGGCTATGTCAGCCCTGGTGGCGGCCTCCGCAGCGCTAACGCATGAGAGCCGCATCTACCTCAAGAAGAACAATAACTTTGAGGTAGGCCCAGCTCTGTGGGTGATGCTGGTTGGCGCGCCATCTTACAAAAAGACACCCGCCATGCAGGCCACCCGGGCCCTTCACAAGATCGAAGCGGAGTTGCGCAGGAAAAGAGAGGCATCGGAGCAGATGCAGAATTATGATGAGGATGGCAGCAAAAACAAAAAGATCGCATTGCCACCTTCGCGCCGCTTTGTCGTCATGGACGTAACTCCAGAAAAGTTGGGTGAAATATTGTCGCAGCAGAACTCCTGCATCTTGCTTCAGAAGGATGAATTGTCGTCGTTCATCGGCTCATTCGACCAGTATGGAGGCAAGGCCATCAGACCTTCGCCAGCGCTCGATCCATCGCCGCCACCGCTATCTCGGCATTCTCCTTCGAGAACACAATCGGCGGGCGGATCTTGAGGACATTGCCGAGGATGCCTTCGCTGCCGACGAGCACGCCCTCGTCGCGGACGAGGTTGAGGAGGCGCCTGGTTTCGGCGGCGGCGGGTGCAAGCGTCTTGCGGTCGGTCACCAGCTCGACCCCGATGGCAAGTCCCGTGCCGCGCACGTCGCCGATGAGGTCGTGCTTCCGCATGAGGCCCTTGAGGCCGGTCTTCAAGTAATCGCCAACTATACGGGAGTTCTCGACCAAACCCTCGCGCTCGATCACGTCGAGCACCGCCAATCCAGCCGCACAGGACACGTTGTTGCCGCCGAAGGTCGAAAAGAAGGCATATTCCACGAAGAAGGCCTCAAGGATTTCCGGCGTCGTCACGACGACGCCGATGGGATGACCGTTGCCCGCCGGCTTGCCGATGGTGACGATGTCCGGGACGATCCCGTGATGCTGGTGACCCCACATATGGGTGCCCATGCGGCCGAAACCGGATTGCACCTCGTCGCCGATGACAAGGCCGCCGGCCGCGCGCACCCTGGCAACCACGTCGGCGACATAGCCCGGTACCGGTTCCAGCACGCCATTGGTCATCAGCGCTGAATCGATCATGAAGGCCGCTGTGCCAAGACCCGCTTGCTTGAGCTGGGCGATGGCCCGGTCGGCATCTGCCGCATAGAGCCGGCCCATTTCGTTGGTGCCATAGCGATAGGGGCCCCGATAGCCGTCCGGCGCCATGAGCGTGCGCATATAGGGTGGCACAGTGTTGGCGTGGTTTCCGCTAGGCGAGAAGGCGTCGGAGGCCTCGGTGATGCCGTGATAGGCGAAATCCATGCAAATGCCGCCGGTGGCGCGGGTATAGGTCTTCGCCATGCGGAAGGCGATGTCGTTGGCCTCGGAGCCGGAATTTACAAATGCGCAAACCTTGAGATCGCCCGGCATCGTAGCGGTGAGGCGTTCGCTGTAGTCGAGCACCTGCTGCCCAAGATAGCGTGTGTTGGTGTTGAGTTGCCGTATCTGGCGGGTGAGAGCGGCCACCACATGCGGGTGGCAATGCCCGACATGGGGTACGTTGTTGTAGCAATCGAGATAGCGCCTGCCATCGGCGGCGGTGAGCCAGACGCCCTCGCCCTTTATCATGTGCATGGGCGGATCGTAAAAGACATAGAGCTTCGAGCCCATCACGCGCTTGCGGCGCTCGATCAGGCTCTCCGTGCCGGGGACGGTCGCGCGACGGGGCGGCAGCTCGCAGACCTCGCGCACGATGTTGCAGAAGCGCTCCCGGCCCATCTCCTGCAAGGCTTCCAGCACACGCAAGGGCGCATCGCCATGTCCAGCCATGTAGTTTGGTTCGTCAGGTGTCTGCACAGCGCGAACCGCGTTGATGAGGGGTGTCAGGATCATGCGCGCGGAGACGAGATCGAAGATGAGATCGGCCTCATCCTCCTCCAACGGCGTCACCCGGTTGTAGGCGCCGACCATGGCGCGGATAGTGCCGGTGATGGCGCCGGCATCGATCAGAAAATCGCCCAGTGCATCGGCGATGTCTATCACCAGCGGACCATGGATTATGTCTCCGAAATCGATGATACCGGCGATCTCACCGTTCGGCCTCAGGATCAAATTGTGCTCATGCACGTCGCCATGGATCAACTGTGCGCGAAGCGCACTCAGCTGTGGCCGCACTTGGTCGATGAAGTGGGCTCCGATCCGCTGGACCAGGTCGCGCTGCCAGCCGGGCCCGAACAATTCCGCATGGGGCAGCAGGCGGTCTAGCATGCGCACGTCCCAGAGGAGTTCGCGGTTGCCGGCGGCTGGATGGAACAGCCCACGCATGGCGCGACCCAATCGTGCCAGCATTTCACCGATCCGGCCATGGAGTGCATGGTCGATATCGATCCTTTGCGCGATCTCGCCTGCCAGGAAGGAAAGGACGTAGAAAACGTGCCGTGTGCCGTCCGGCGCGACAATATGTTTGGTCGCGGTGCCATCGCGGGCAAGACATACCCGCGGCACGGGCAGCGCCAGATCGACGCGTTCGATGTGCTGCATGGTGGCAAGCTGGCAGGCAATGATCCCCGGATCCTCCTCAGCGCTCGCCACCTTCAACACCCAGGCGGCGCCGCTAGCCTCGCGCAAACGTAGATTCTGGTCGCGCTCGCTGTAGAGGGCGGTGACATCGCCGGTAAGGCCGTAATGCTCGGCGGCAAAGGCGGCGATCTGGTTAATGGAAAGGCGCGGCGCGTTGGCGCGCAGGAACTTCATAATGGGGACTCCAAGATGGGAGCGGCAGCCTAAGTGGCCACCCCGAATGGGTCAATGGTGCAATTCAGAGGCAGCGATCCATCATGCCCTGGAGGGCTTTGCAAGTATCATGAAGGTCCGTTGTGGGTCAAAAACTGACAAATCACCATGTCGAAAGTCCG
>JBDSIP010000004.1:0-3552 GCA_039917915.1 Thermoflexales bacterium | reverse complement strand
TGCGGCTTTGACGTGCGCCAATCCGCCACCCGCGGTTATGTCGGCTTGATTGACGCGCTGCCCCAGGTGAGCGCGATCTTTCAGCGCCCGCGCGACATCGTCATCAGCGTCGCCAACGGCGGGGTCGACTTCGGCATCACCGGGCTCGATGTCACCCAGGAGGCCGGCGCGGGCGATCGCATCCGGGTGCTGCACGAGGCGCTGGGTTTTGGGCGCTGCCGGCTGGTCGCGGCCGTCCCGGAGGCGTGGCCCGACCACACCCTGGCCGAGCTCGCCGCCCGCGCTGGCGCGATGGCGGCGGGCGGGCATCCCCTGCGGGTGGCGACCGTCTTTCCGCAACTCACCGAGGCTTTCATGCGCGAGCGCGGCGTGACGCCGGTCGAAATCGTCGAGGCCGAGGGCGCGCTCGAGGTCATGCCCGAGATCGGCTCGGCCGACATGATCTGCGACCTGGTCGAGACCGGAAGCACGCTCCAGCAGAACCGCCTGCGCATGTTGCGAGATGGCGTTGTGCTGTCCACCCAGGCCTGCCTGATTGCCAACGCCGAAGCCCTCAAGCGGCCGGAGGTGATGGCCGCCGCGACCGAGCTGCTCGAGTATTTCGAGGCCCATCTGCGGGCCGACGGCTTCACCCACGTCTTCGCCAACATCCGGGGCGCCTCGGCCGAGGACGTCGCCGACCGGATGTTCCACCAGACCACCCTGTATGGCCTGCAGGGGCCAACCATCTCGCCGCTGATGCCCAACCCGCGCACGCTCTCGCCTGGCGCGGCCGACCCGACCCGCTGGTTTGCGGTCAACCTGATCATCCGACGCGATGAACTCACCGACGCGGTCAATCAGCTCCGCGCCATTGGCGGCAGCGGCGTCGTCGTCTCGCCCGTCACCTACATCTTCGAGGAAATGCCAGAGCGCATCGCGCGGATGCGGGAGTTTGGTGGATAAGGTTTGATCAGGTAGGTAAAGTGAGATCAGGTGGGTAAGGTGGATCAGGTAGACGACCTGACCGAACCTTATCCACCTGATCAAACTGATCAAACCTGATCAAACCTCACCAACCTTACCAACGATATGAAAACAGACATCCCCCGCCTGATGCAAGAGCGCAACATCGATGCGCTCGTGATCGAAGGACCTGATGGCCTGAGCGCATCAAACGCGCCGTTCGCCTATTTCGTCGGCGACGCGCATGTGACGACCGGCCGGATCATCATCACCAAAGACGGAACCACACTTCTGCACGGCACGATGGAGCGCGATGAGGCGGCCAAGACCGGGATGAACCTGATCGACAACGCGCGCTACAACATGCCGGCCCTGCTCCGCAAGCACGCCGGCAACCGGCTGGCCGCCCAGATTGACGCGGTCAAGGCCCAGTTCGCGGAGCTGGGCGTGAGCGGGAGGGTCGGCTTCTACGGGGCGAATCAGCAGAACAGCAGTTGGGCGTTTCTGAATGCGCTGGCCCGCGAGGAAGTCTGCGAGATCGTCGGTGAGTTTGAGAACGACATCATCAGCGCCGCCCGCGAGACCAAGGACGCCCGCGAGGTCGGCCTTATCCGCAAAGCTTGCGGGTTGACCGAGGACGTGATCGGCGAGACCCGTGATTATCTGCGCGGGCATGGCGTCTCGGGCAATCGGCTGTTTACGGCGGCCGGCGCGCCGCTGCTGCTCGGCGACGTCAAGCGCTTCATCCGGATGCGGATGGTCGAGGCCGGGCTCGAGGCCTCGGAGTGCATCTTCGCCATCGGCCGCGACGCGGGCGTGCCGCACAGCTCGGGAAATCCCGCCGATGTAATGGAGCTCGGCAAGACCATCGTCTTCGACATTTTCCCCCGCCTGCCGGGCAGCTACTATGCAGATATCACCCGCACGTGGTGCATCGGGCACGCTCCCGAGCATGTTCTGGCCGGATATGCGGCTGTGATGGAAGTCCATCAGACCGTGGCAGCGATGTTTGATGCCCGGCGCCCGAGCTCCGAGTATCAGGAAGCGGCCTGCGACATCTTCGAGAAGCACGGGCATGCCACCCTGCGCTCGGGCGGAGGCGGCATCTCGAGCGGCTACATCCACAGCCTCGGCCACGGCTTCGGGCTGTCGGTCCACGAGAGCCCGGGCATGCGCAACAAGGGTCAGGGCGCCGAAACGTCGCTGCCGGCCGGGACCGTCATCACCAACGAGCCCGGCTTGTATTACCCCGACGACCCGCGCGGCGGCTGGGGAGTGCGGGTCGAGGACGACTACTGGCTCAACCCCGAGACCGGGCGTTTCGAGCTGCTGACGTTCTTTGACCGCTCACTGGTGATCTGAACAGGTGGGGCCCACCTTCGTGGTGGGCTCCACCTGCTCCCGACTCCACCGCCCAGATCAGCGTCGCCTTGATCTACCACGGCCTTTGATGGCATTCGCCTCACCACCCAGGTTCGCGACATCGATCAGATCCTGCGGCCGGCCAGAAGCAATCTTGGCCGTGATGAGGTCATCCTTCGAAATGAAGCTGACGTTCACGTCCCCGAATGCCACTTCGACGCGACGCGCCCATGCATCTTCAAAGGCAACCCCAGGAATCCCCATCAACACGTCGACGCGCACCGGGGGGCTGCCCATCTGGTAAAAGTACCCCTCTTGCGAGAAATCCTTCGAGGATAACTGCGACAGGGGCGCGCCATATTCCTTAAGCGCTGCGTAGACAGCGGCCGCATTCTGCGCGTCCGTTGCAATCCACACGTCGAGATTGCGGGTGTAGCGCGGCTCGGCATACTGCGTCACGGCGTAGCCGCCGACGACGAGATACCTAACGTTTTTGGCGCTGAAAAGCTTCAACAGATCGCTGAAGTCGGAGTTTACGAACATCGACTCCTTTCACACGCCAGGCGTGGATGACCATTTCCCAGGCGGCATCCATCCGCGCCTGGGGCTCTTGGGCTTGCCAGTGCTTGACATCGAACGATCTATCCATCTCGCGCAGCTTTCCGTAGCGCTCCGCGATCGGCTGCTTTGGCATGAATCCCCTCATTGTACGCGGCGGCGTACGTTGGGCTCCACCTGCTCAGACGCTGCCCTAAATGAATCTGGCGGGATCACAATCCCCGCGCTTCGCGCGGGGATTGTGATCCCGCCGTTGTTTCCAGAACGACTTCCGCCATCGGCGTGTATCTTGGGCCGGACGGCAGCAGCTCGCTGCGCATCAGATGAACGGCCCGGATCGCCTGGCTGAGCGGGGGCGGGGCCAGCGCGCAGCGCGCGGCAAACCACGCTCCCACGGCGCGCAGGGCCGCCGGATCGAGGTCGCGCGGAACGCGGGCCAGGGTGAGGTGCGGCCTGAACGGGCGCGGGTCGATCTCAACGCCCAACGTTTTAAGCGCACGACCCTGGCGCGCAGCCAGTTCGGCGATCCGTCCGCCCTCATCCTGGCCGCCCGCCCACAGCGTCGCCGGCCGGTTGAGATTGGGGAACGCGCCCAGCCCGTCCAGGGTCAGTGACAGCAGGCCGGTCGGCGCCGGGAGCGCTGCCAGCGCGCGGGTAACGGCCCCAGCCTGCGCCGCGCTGATCTCG
>JBDSIP010000003.1:0-3772 GCA_039917915.1 Thermoflexales bacterium | reverse complement strand
CGGCCGGGCGTAGTACCAGTGCACGCCCAGCCCGGCCCGGGCGCCCAGCGACGCGAGCACCTCACTGGCGAAATAACTTTCGGGCGGATGCACACAGTACAGGTTAACCGTCGTCACATCTTCGACGCCCACGCCCAGGCCAGGCAGGCGCCCAACGAGCGAAGCCATCACCCAGCGGGCCTTCTCGCGCATGCCGTCCGGCGAGGTGTCGCCCAGGCGAATGATGCTCTCGCGGCCGGAGCCCGGCAGCTCGCCCGCTCCGGACGATACAAAGGTCTTGCGCCCGCCCGGCCGGCGCCCGGGGACGGTGTAGCTGAAGCCGAAGAATGACGGCTCCGCGGGCTGGCCCGCCCCGGCCTCGGGCGATACGTTGGTCCGGGTGGCCGTGCCTAACGGCGTTTGGCCGCCCTGCGCCCGAAGACCATACTGATCGAGCAGCGCCATCCAGGTCTTGTTGAAGGCGTCGAAGCCGTCAAACGACAACGGCCGGGGGATGCGCAATTCCGATCCGCACAGCGCCTCAATCGGCCGGCCGATCCCGGCCAGAAACGCCTTGATCGCGTCAAAGGCGCGGGCCACCGGTGGCGGATCAAGAAACACCGCGTGGGCGACCGCGTAGCCCTCGTGCGGGACCACGTCCTTGCAGAAGATGCCGCTTCCGGGCACATAGTTGAAGTTGCCTTCGGCTCGTGCGTTCATCGTCGTCGTCATTCCCATCCCTCCAATCCCCACAGGTCCCGGCGGACTTTCGTGTAGGTCCAACGTCGCGGGTTCACCGCGGTCGCCCCCGGTGTATCCGCGATCACAAATCCGGTCATCACCGGTTCGTAGGCCGCCTTCCAGGCGATGGCGGCCTTGACGGCCAGGATTTTCGCATACGCGGGCTCGATCCCCACGCTCTGCAACTGGTGCAGGCTCATCGGCGCCGCCCGAAGCTCGGTCAGCAGGATGTAGCTGGCCTGACGGGCCGGGTCGAGTTGAACTTCGAGCACCGCCGTCAGCCCCTGGTCGCCCCAGCGCACGCCGCCATGCCGGGCCGCCCGCTCCTCAAATTTGCCGTCGTGGAGGCACTTTACCCGGCCCGTCACCGTGACGGGCTCACCGTGCAGGCTGTCGGTCTTGCCGCCGACGGGCAGGGTCAGCGTCGCGTTGATCCCGGCCTGCATACAGGCCCGCATGCTCTCCGGATCGGCCAGGACCACCACCCAGCCCTCGGCGTTCTGTCGGATCAGCTCAGCCAGGACGAAGGTGCCGTCAGCGGCTGAGCCGCCGCCCACGTTGTCGCCAATGTCGACGATGACAAAGGGGCCGTTCGGTTCTGCCATCGCCTTTGCCACCGCCCCGGCGACGTCGGCAATATCAACCTCGAGAAACTCGCGCAACGCCCAGAGTTGGGCGGCGAGATCGTCGGCGATGCGGTCTGCCCGGGCCTGGTCGCCGTTTGTAACGACCACAACCGCGTTTCCCATCGCTGGCACGTCCGAATACTGATAGCACAACGACAGGCTGGCCGCCAGCACGCCGGGCTGCTTCTCGAGCTCGGGCAGGCTCGCCCACAGATCGCGCAACGGCGGCGAGCTGGTGTGCTGATGGGCGATGTTGATCATCATCGGCAGCGAGCGATAGGCCATCGTCGGGCGGGCCTCGCCCCGGACCATCGCGCTGATGATGGCGGCTGCCTGCAACCCTCGCTCGCGCATGTCGATGTGGGGGTTGGTCTTGTAGATAACGAGGGCGTCGCAGTTGGCGACCACGCCCGCGCCCAGGCTGCAATGCGGGTCATGGGTGACGACAAGCGGCAGGCCCGGCCCAAACGCCGCCCGCACCCGGCGGGTGAACTCGGCGTCGGCATTGTCGAAGTTCTCAGCCACAAACGCGCCGTGCAGGGCGAGCAGGATGCCATCAATCGGGCCGGCCGCCTTGAGCGCATCGACCAGCGCGTCGGCCAGCCAATTGAAGGCCTCCGCCTGGACCACCCCGGACGGCGTGGCGGAGGCGCACAGAGTCGGCACGGGCTCATAGGCATGCCGCGCGCCTCCCTCGATGAAGCCGGTCACTTCGTGGTGCGCGCCGGCATAGAAGCGGCTGATCTCCGCCCCGCGCAGGATGCGAAAGTCCGACAACGGCGTGGTCTTCGCGGCGAAGCTGTTCGATTCGTGGATGATCGAGGCAATGGCGATGCGCATAGTGATCAGATGAGAATCTTAAAAACCTCGCGCGCCACAGCGACGGCGTGGTCGATCTCGACCTCGGTGTGGGCGGCGCTGATGTAGCACAGCCCGCGCCCGATGATGCGGATCCCGCGCTCCTGCATCTCGCTCACAAAGCGCGATCCCTTGGGCTTGTCGTATTTCAGCGTATCCCGGAACTCGTGCACGTCCGATTCGTTGGCAAAGCCGATGTGGACCATCGGCCCGGGCCCCATGATGATGGCGTTTTGACCAATCTCATGGGCGGCCGCGCGCAGACCGGCGATGAGACGGTTGCCCAGGCGATGCAGGCGCTCGTTCACATGATCGCGCTCGAGCACTTCGATCGTGGCCAGTGCCGCGGCGATGGTGGGATTGCCGGCATTCATCGTGCCGGCATGGACGACGGCGCCGTCGGCGATGGGCTGCATCCACTTGCGCTTGCCGACAATGGCTGAAATCGGGTAACCGTTGGCCATGGCCTTGGCGAACACGGCCAAATCGGGGGTGACCCCGTAGTAACTCTGGGCGCCGCCCAGGTGAATCCGGAAGCCGGTGATGACCTCATCGAAGATCAGCGCGCAGCCATAGCGATCGGCAATATCACGCAGGCCCTTCAAATAGCCGGGCCGTGGTTCGATGCAGCCGGCGTTGCACATGATTGGCTCGGTGATGATGGCCGCGATGTCCCGGCCGTGGGCGACAAAGGCGCGCTCGACCAGGTCCAAATCGTTCCAGGGCAGGACGATGAATTCGTCGCGCGAGCCGGCGGGCAGGCCCTGCGACCACGGCACCTGAATGGGCGCTTCGCGCATGCCCATGGCCTCGAGCGAGGGCGAGCCGACATTCCAGGCCACGTTGTCAAACCAGCCGTGATAGTGGCCTTCGAAGCGCAGAAACTTGCCCCGGCCGGTGACCGCCCGGGCAACCCGCAGCGCGGCGTGATCAGCTTCCGAACCCGACAAATTGAAGCGAATGAGTTCCGCGCACGGAATCAGGCGCTGCATCTTCTCGGCCAGCTCAATCTCGCCAAGGTGCAGGGCCGCGTAGAGTTGTCCCTCGCGCGAGGCCTTCTCGACCTGCTCGAGCACATATGGGTGGCTGTGGCCCAGGATCAGCGGCCCCTGGCTCAGCGTGAAATCGAGATACTCATTCTCATCCACGTCGACGATCCGGCTGCCCGCCCCGCGGGAATAGACAAACGGGTGCGGCGCGTTGAACTTTCGAAACTCGCTCGACACACCGCCAGCCAGCGACAATTTTGCGCGCTCAAACAAGGCCCTGGAACGCTCGTGGCTTTTCATAGAGATTCATTGAACCAGCAATCATGTTGCGTGCCAATAGATCGTCGTTCCGCACGGAGAAACGTATCGGGACGATACACGCCGGCGCGCGGGGTAGACTCGCCAAATTCATGCCGAAATCGACCAATCAAGATCCGGCCACCGCCAACAACGCCTATGTCGTGAAACCCGTGCTCAAAGCGCTGCGTGTGCTGGCCGCGCTCGGGGATGCCGGACGCGAGCTCCGGCTGGCCGAAGTCGTCCATCTTGTCAAGCTGCCAAAAGCCACGGTCTACAAGT
>JBDSIP010000002.1:0-7763 GCA_039917915.1 Thermoflexales bacterium | reverse complement strand
CACCTCATCTCAGCAGTAGTTGCGCAAGAATCGGGGTGATCTCCCGTCCAGTGCGATGGCGTTTGACAAGTTAATTTAATGACGCCTCCTTACTCCTTAACTTAATGTCATTGGGCGAAGGCCGGGTTCCATGCGTAACGCAGGTTGACACCCCGGCCAGGTGGTCGTGGGCTTGGGCTGGCGAGGCGGCACGGTGGAGTGTCCAACGGCGTTAAATGTGGACCACGGCGAAGGCTGGCGCCCCGCCAACAGACGTCACCTCGGCCCGGGCCCCCAGGGCCGTCAGCCCTGCCGGGGCCACGGGCCACCCCGTATACTCTGCGCTCATCCGTTCAACGTGAAATCAAAAAAGTCCGCGCCACGGCCTGGCGTCATCTTCCACCCCGACTTGCTGGCCGGGTTCAACCTCATCGCCGAGGCGGTAAAGCCCACCCTTGGCCCGCTGGCGCGCAAGGTCGGTGTCGAGGCGAATATGCCCAACCGGACGCCGGAAATGCTCGACGATGCCGGGACGATCGCGCGCCGTATTCTCCAATTCGCCGACCCCGGCCTCGACGCGGGCGCGATGCTGCTACGCCATGCGTTGTGGCGGATGCGCGAGCAGTGCGGGGATGGTTCGGCCACCTTGGCCGTGATTGCCCAGGCCATGCTGCGGCAGGCGGCCCAGGCCGTTGCGGCGGGCGCCCATCCCGCCCTGCTTCGGCGCGGGATCGAGCTTGGCGTCGCGCGTGCGACCCAATTGCTGCGGGCGGTTACTGAGCAGATTCCGCCCGGGGTCGGTCGGCGGGCGCTGCTGGCCTCGCTCGCGGGATCGCTGTGCAGCGACGAAACGTTGCGGGATGTCCTGGTTGAGGTGGTCGACATCTTGGGACCCGACGGCGCCATCCACGTCGAGAACGCGAACGACCTGCGCGTGGAGCGTGATTTTGTGGAAGGCGCCCTGTGGGACTCGCCGTGGCTGGCCGGGGGCTTTGCCACCGAGACAGGCAATCTCATGGGGCGGGTGGAGGATGCGGCGGTGGTCCTGATGGACGGCTCGTTGGATAACCCGGCCAACGTCTGCGAAGGTCTCGGCCGGCTGCATGGCATGGGCGTCAAGCATGTCGTCCTCCTCGCCTCAGATTTGTCTGACGACGCCAGGGCCGTCCTGCTTCAGGCCCGTCAAGCGGCCCTGTTCACAATCCTGCCGATCAAGACGCCCGGCCTGGGCGGGGCCCGAGTTGTGGGGCTTCAGGATCTGGCGACGCTGACCGGCGCACGGATCTTATTTGGGGACAGCGCCGGGTTTGCGGGCATCGCATCGGGCGATTTGGGCGAAGCGCGCCGGGCCTGGGTGACGGCCAGGCAGTTCGGTATCATCGGCGGCCGGCGCGATCCGCTAGCGTTGCGAGCGCGCATACGCGCGGCGCGCCAACGGCTGGAAGTCGCCACCGAACCCGACGAGTTGGCTGAGCTCCGCCTGCGGGCAGGCCGGTTGCAAGGGGGCCTGGCGGTTGTGCGGGTCGGGGCGGTGACGGCCCGGCATCAGCAGGCGCGCAAGGAAGAGGCGATCCGTCTTGCATCCGCTTTGCAGATGGCGGCCCGGCGGGGTGTCGTGCCTGGCGGCGGCGCGGCCCTGTTTCATATTGGCGTTGCGTTGCGGGCTGCCGCAACCGGCCATTCCGACGAAGCCTGGGGCATGCGCTGCGTGGCAATCGGGCTGGAAGCGCCGCTGGCCGCGATTGTGGCGAATGCCGGCTTCGATGCGGCGGCCATCGCCGGCCTGCTCCGATCCGGCCGGGCAAGTCAGCGCGGGCGTGGCTTTGATGTCCGGCAGGGCCGAATCGTGGATATGCGCGCCACGGGGATCCTCGACTCGGCGGAAACAGTCGAGCGGGCAATTCGGGTTGCCGGCAGCGTCGTCGGGATGGCGGTGACGACCGACGCGCTCGTTTTGAGGCGCGCGCCGCCGACGGCCTCGCACCCGTAGGGCCGGGAGAGAGGCCCGACCGAGCCCGAGTAAATCATGCGCTGGAAACATCACCACGAACCGACTTCCGCTTATGCCCTCGCGCCACTCCCAGGCGGCGGATGCCTTGCGGCCACATCCCGCGGCCTGTGGCGCTATCGGCCCGCGCACGGCGGCTGGTCTTCCGCGGCGCCCCAATTCGCCGAGCTTTTGCTCACCTCGGTGGCCGCGCATGGCCCGACCTGGCTGATCGGCTCGAACGGCGACATCGCCGCTTCGCGGAATGAGGGTGAAACGTGGGGGGTGGCGACCCTGCCGGCCCGCGCGCGCATATCGCGCATCGTCCTGTCGCCTGGCTTTGACCGCGACGGCGTCGCCCTGGCGGCTACAGCCAAAGATGGCGTCCTGCGCAGCGACGACGGCGGGGCCACCTGGCATGCCTGGAATATCGGCCTGCTCGACCTGGCGGTGAACGCCCTGGAACTCAGTCCCGCCTTTGAGCGCGATGAGACGTGTTTTGCGGCGACCGATTACGGGCTGTTTATCAGCGAAAACGGCGGCCGCGCGTGGCGTGAGCTGGCGTTGAGCGCCCGCCACGCGCCGTTTTCGGCGCTGACAATCGTGGCTCAAACATCGCCGGCTTCGATGGCCATCTTGAGCGTGGGCAGCGAAAATTCTGGGCTGTGGATGTCGATTGAGCCTTACGCGAAGTGGCGGCGGGTGAAGGACGTGCCGGGCCCGGGCGTGGGCGCGCTGTCCCCAGGATTGGCCGTTACGGACTCTGGGCTCTATTCGGTTTCGAGCGCGGCAAGCAAGCGCCTATCCACGCGGGGCGACCTCGTTTGCGTGTTGGCGCTGGACGACGGAACGGTGGTGGCCGGAGCGGCCAACGGCGGGATGTGGCACGGCGGGCCGTGACCTCAACCTCCCGTTTCGGCATACACGCGCGCGCGCAGCGCCTGAAGATAAGCGAGCGTCTTGCGTGTCTCACGGCCAAAGTCCAGCTCGCCCCCGTCCGTGCTGACCCACGCGCAGGCGCACGAAACGCCCTTTACGTACTTGATGTCGCGCAGAATGCGAAAGAGCCTTTCATACAGCTCTGTTCGATCTCCGATGCCGGGCTGTCCGGCCCCTTCGGCGATGTGAACGTGCGCGCAGTATTCCGGGTCGATGGCAATGTGCTCGAGCGGCTGGCCGAGCTTGAGGAAGTAATTTAGGTCGGCCATCACCTTGACCGAAGGGCGGTTGACCCGCTTCGCAAATGCCACACCGTCAAGGTAGCGCGGCCAGAGCGTGCTCATGTCGGACAGCGGTTCCAGGGCCACCGTCATGTCATGGATTTCGGCGTGGTCGGCCAGTAAATGGGTGAAGCGCAGGCCTTGTTCAGTCGCTCTTTCGCGCGGGAATCCTTCGGGCACGTCAAAAAAACCGCCGTAAATGCCGACGGTCTCCACACCCAATTCCGCGAGGCGACGAAAGGCGCGGCGTGTCCAGAATTCAAGTTGCTCCCAGTCAACGTCGGGTCCGACGGCCTTCAATCCCCAGAATTGCAGAAAGTGACTGGAGGCCCGGATCGGGGCCAGATCCCAGACTGCGATCTCGGCTTTCTTTGCCGCCCACAATGCGTCGCTCTCAAAGGGGGCGACAAGAAGCGCCACTGGAATCTCGGTCATATCCCAGTCTGGACCGATCTGCGCCGGCGGCCGGAGCTGCGGCTTATCGCCGAAGAGAATACAAAGTTTGAGCTGACCCATTGTTGAACCCCGTTGATTTCCCGCCGGCGGCGACTATAGCTGACTTGAGACTGAGCACCCGCACCGCTCCTGCAAAGTCGCTTGCCAGATTCGCCCTTCCGCACCACAATGCCCCGCATGACTGAACCGGTCCCTGCGCGCCAGATCATCGAGTACTTGAATCCGGGCGAGCTTGCCGGAGCGAGGCAGTGGGCGTTCGAATTCGTATTCGCCCCGCTGAAATTTGTGGGTGCCACCGGGTCGCCAGTGCGGCCGATTGCCTTCGTTGGTTGACCGCGATGCGATGTAAGCCGATAATTCGTTATGTAAAGGAAATTCATCATGTGGAGTTGGTGATAAACTTCCTTTTTCCAAACAGATTCTCGATTTCTGTCGTTCGCGAGTTTCGCCTCAGGAGACACCTCCGAGACAAAACGTCCGGGGCGGCGCTTGACAGGAGGTTTTTTGGGTCGCTTGGTTCGGGTCCGAGGTTCGCTCATTGAGTTTACTAATCAGTTTCGCGCAAAGCAATCCGATCAACCCGTTACGTGCAAAACAGAAGGAGTAGACGGTATGAAAAAGGAAATCAAGATCAGCCGGAGGCAGATGCTACGCATGTCGGCCATGGTTGGCGGCGGCGCGTTCATGGCCGCTTGCGGCGCGCCCGCGGCGCCCGCCGCGACGGCCAAGCCCTTGGCGGCCGCGCCGACCGTGGCGCCCGCTGTCTCGAAGGGCGGCGTGATGCAGGTGCTCAATCGCCAGGAGTATTTCCCGGCCCTGCAGGAAGCCATTCAGTCCCTGACCGAGAAATACATCAAGAGTCAGGGCTTCGAAGCGGACGTTTCCGCGGTGAACCCAGAGGTGTTTGGCGACTTTCAGGCCAAGATGCAGGCGGCCGTAAGCGCTGGCAACCCGCCTGATCTCGCGTATCACACCACGTCGGTATCGCAGATGTATGACAACAATCTGTGCGCTGACATGACCGGCATCGTTGAAGAGCTGGTAAAGAAGTATGGGGCGATCGTGCCGGCCAATGCGGCCAGTAATGCCCAGATCCAGGGCAAGTGGTGGTCGGCGCCGCTGCAGTCAAACTCTGGGTCGTGGTTCGTGCGCAAGGACGTGGCCGGGGCCGCCGGGGTGGACCTGACCAAATTCTCCAAGTTCGAAGACCGCCTCGCCGGGGCGGTCAAGATGTCAAACCCGGCCAAGGAAATGTTCGGCTGGGGGATGACGGTCAACAAGTCGGGCGACGGCAATGGCCTGGTCACGACCGCGTTCCAGGCCTTTGGCGGGCGCGCCGTGGATGAGAGCGGCAAGAAGATCGTCTTCAATTCGCCCGAGACGGTAGCTGGCATCAAGTGGCTGGCCGACGTCTACAAGGACGCCAAGTACAAAAGCGTGCTTCCGCCTGGAGTCGAAAGCTGGACCGACACCGGAAACAACGAAGCGTATCTTGCCGGCAAACTCGCCATGACGACCAATGCCTTCAGCGTATACGCCAAGGCCAAAAAAGACGGCAACCCGGTCTACCCTTTGACGGCCGTGGTCGCCTTCCCGACGACCAATGATGGAAAGCTCGAGTTGGGCACCGGCGCCAATGCGTGGTACACCATCTTCCGCGGCGCCAAACAGGCCGCGGGGGCCCAGAAGCTGATCTCGTACATCATCGACCCGGCGGTCTTCGACGGGCTGACTGCCCTGGGCGGCGGTTTGTTCATGCCCGCCTACAAGAACAACTGGTCCGACAATATGCTGAAGGGCGATCCGGCCTTTCCCGGCTTGAAGACCATCATGTTCAGCCCCTCCACATACAACGGCTTCCCATATCCGGCCGCGCCAAATCCGGCGGTCGACGCCTGGAATGCGACCAGTTTCTTGACCGACATGATGGCAAACATCATTACCGGCAAGATGACACCCGAACAGGCCGTCGCTGACGGCGCGAAGATCGGGGCCCGAATCTTCGAAGAAAAAGGCTTCAAGCAGTAAGGAATTCGCCACTTTTCCCGATCCCATCCGGCGCGCCCGGGTGGGATCGGGATGAACACGCAAATATGGCCCAGAACACGACTGCGTCACCTCGGCTCGCCGCAGGTCAGCCCCTAGACATAAATAAACGGCTCGCGCGGTTGTTCGGTAGAGACTGGAAGCTTGCCGTCTTTTTTCTGGCGCCCGTAGTCATTTTGATGGTTGGCCTGATTCTGTGGCCTTTTGTCAATGCCATCGTCTTGAGCTTTACCGCGCGAGTCAATCGCGAGGACGTCTTCGTCGGGATTTCCAATTACGTGCGATTGCTGGATGATGAACAGTTCACCGGCTCGATCTTGAACACGGTCAAGTTCACCGCGTTTTCGGTCGCGATCAAGCTCCTGGTGGGCCTGGTTATCGCATCGCTGCTCAACAGCAAGCTCCCGCTGCGCAATCTGATTGGCGGCGTCATGCTGCTGCCCTTCATTGTGCCGGAAATCGTGACGGCCCTCACCTGGCGCAGCATCTTCGACCCCATCTTTGGCGGACTGAATCCGATACTTCGCGGGCTGGGCGTCATCGACCGGAATGTCGGCTGGCTGTCTGAGCCGGGTTTGGCTCTGGCCAGCGTGATCTCGGTCAACGTCTGGAAGGGGATTCCATTCTTCACCCTGTTGTTGCTGGCGGGAATGAAGGCAATCGATAAGGAGCAGTACGAGGCGGCCGAGGTGGACGGCGCGCACATGATGCAACGGTTCTTTTACATTACGCTGCCCGGCTTGCAGTATGTTATCGCCGTGGTCGCCCTGCTCTCGACCATCCAGACCTTCAATGCGTTTGGGATCGTCTATCTGATGACCGGTGGTGGGCCGGGAGGCGACACGCGCCTTTACTCGATCCTTGCCTACGAGCGGGCGCTGCTCCAAAACCGCTTTGGCCCCGGCGCCGCGGTGTCGTTGGCGACGGCGCCATTTCTCGCGATTGGCATCCTGGTGCTGGCCCGGTTTTTACGTCAGGGCGTTGAGCGGGGAAACAAGGTCACCCGGGTTGACCGGGCGTTTGGTGCGGTTGGCAAGGGCCTCAATCTTGTTATGTCCGGGCTGATGTGGCCGATTGACTGGGCCATCACCCTGATCAGCAGGGCCCAGTCAGGAGTCTCGCGAACTCTGGCCCGGGCCGTCAGCGGCGGGCGGCGGATGACGGTGCTCTCGAATCGTCAGCGTGACACAGTATCAAAACTGATCGCCATCCTCGCCATCATGCCGTTCTTTCTGTTTGTCGTGTTCCCCTTCTTCTGGATCGTCGTCACGGCGTTTAAAGGCGAATTGCAAATTCAGCAACGCGTATCTCTATTCTGGCCCCAACCCTGGACGCTGGATCAGTTCAATTCGCTGCTGAACGGCACGAAATTCACCACCTGGTTTGGAAACACCGTGATGGTTGCGCTGGCGACGACCGTGATTTCGGTGGTGCTTGCCGCGTTGGGCGGATATGCCCTGGCCCGGCTCAAGTTCCGTGGCGCCAGCTTGATGACGACCGTGTTGCTGGTCACCTACTTGCTGCCGGCTTCGTTGTTGTTCATTCCGATGTACCGCATCCTCACCGGCCTCGGGGCCATCAACAATCATTACGCGCTTTTGCTCACATACCCCACGTTTCTCGTGCCCTTTGCCACCTGGGTGATGCTGGGCTACTATCGGGGTATCCCCGAGGATCTGGAGGAAGCGGCCATGATTGACGGGGCAAACCGTTTCACCGCCTTCCTGCGCATTACCTTGCCGTTGGCGATGCCGGCCCTGCTCTCCGTGACCCTGATCGCCTTCACCAACGCCTGGAACGAATTTCTGTACGCCTATATCTTTCTGACCAGCGAGCGGTTGATCACCCTCCCGGTCGGGCTGCAGAAACTGGTCTTCGCCGACATCTACCCGTATGGTCAGCTGATGGCCGCGTCACTGATCATGTCCATCCCGGTCGTGGCCCTGTATATCTTTGCCCAGCGTTTCCTTGTGGAGGGCTTGACTGCCGGAAGCGTCAAGGGATAGGGAGGCGTCATCCTGAAAATGAGGGGGCGAGATCAGCATCCCCGCGCGAAGCGCGGGGATTGTGATCTC
>JBDSIP010000001.1:0-7724 GCA_039917915.1 Thermoflexales bacterium | reverse complement strand
ATCTCGTCCTAACGCCCATCGCGGTGGCCTTGGGTCTGGCCATCGGGTTGACCCAATGGTGGGACAAAGGCCAGGTGCTTCAACTCGGACTGATCGGCCTCATGGCCGGCTGCCTGGTCGCAAATGCGCTTCTGGTGGGCGAGACGGTTGCCCAGTTGAAAGATCCGCGCCGATTCGCCAATCACCAACTCATCCTCGAGTCGCTGCAGAGTTTCGGGCTGACTTATGGCTATTCAGACTATTGGAATAGTTTGAACTACACGTATTTGTCGAACGAGGCGCTACAGATTCGCGCGCTGATCTGCGATGGCGGGCAACTCAGGGCCTTCAACTGGTGGGCCCAGAGTCAATGGTACTTGCCCAACCCCGAACATCGTCCTTCCTTTGTTCTGCTCACAACCGGCGCCGAGCAGGCGATGCTGAAACCTTGCAAGCGCGAAACCTTGCTCAACCAGTTCGGTCCCGCAAGAAGCCTGCCGATAGACAACGGAAGCGTGCGACTCGCCGAGGTGCTGATCTGGGATTACGATATCGCCCCGAGGCTTGCCCGCTAGGCGCACGCTGATTGCGGCTTTCCTATGGGAAAATCACGTCCGTGGAAGCGACCATCGCCGCCTCAATTGTCATCCCTGCCTGGAACGGCGCGGCCTGGCTCGCGACCTGCCTCGACAGTTTGATCACCCTCCTCCCGCATGACTGCGAGATCATCGTCGTCGATGACGCCTCCAGCGACGGCAGCGCCGAAATGGCCAGCCGCTACTCGGGCGAGAGGCGTGTCCGGGTCTTTCAGAATGCCGTCAATTCCGGCTTTGGGAAAACCGTCAATCGAGGCCTTGCTGCGGCGTGCGGCGGCATCCGGGTGCTGCTAAATCAGGACACGCAAACGATCCGCGACTGGTTGACACCATTGCGGGCAGCCATGGCGGCCGATGACGGGATCGGTATAGCCGGCTGCCGTCTTCTGTATCCCGATGGCCGGGTCCAGCACGCGGGCGGACGGATCGATGTGCGCGGAGAAGGATTGCATTTCCGCGAGGATCCGCCGCTCGACTCTGCCGGCCTGGCCGACCCGGACTACGTCACTGGCGCCGCGCTCGCCATCAGCCAGCGGTGCTATGAGACGATCGGCCCGATGGACGAGGGATTTGGCAAGGCCTACTATGAGGATGTGGATTGGTGCTTTCGCGCGCGGGCGGCCGGCTTCCGGGTGGTCTACTATCCGCGCGCGGAGCTTATCCATGCCGAGGTCTCGTCAGGCGCGGGCGTCGATATCGAGGGCATGGCGCGCTTTCAAGCAAACCGGCTGCGTTTTGCGCTCAAGCATTTTTCGTCTGATGATATTGGCGGCCGGTTTCTATGGGCGGAGCTCGATTGGTTGCGCGGGCTTGCGCCGGGCGCCGTGCCGCTGGCGGCAGCGATGCAGCGGGCCTACTACCGTCAGTTGCTCGGTTTGGGCGAGCTCGAGCGCGCGCGGGCCGCGAACCGGCGCTCGTTCGAGAAAGACGAGATGGATACAATCTCCCAGGCGCTGGTAACTCTCAGGGCGACGGTCCCGCTGGCCGGCGCCGCGGCGCCACCGGCCGCGTGAGATCGATATGACCAGGATTCCGGATCCGCCTCCTTCACTCACGGAGTTTGACTTTCGTTCGAGCGTGCCCATCGTGGGCGGCCTGATCAACTGGTTTCGCCGCGCTTGGCACAGCATGGCCGGGCGATGGGCGCTCCGTTGGCTGGCCCAACAGCAGTCGAAGATCAACACGGCTGTTTCGGCGGAACTGGCCGGACAGTCCGAGACATTTGCGTCCCTCGCCCGCGACGTCGCCCTTTTCCGACGGGCTGAAACAGCTTTGGCCGAGCGACTGGCCGCGATTGAAGCCGCCAGCGCGCGTCTGAGGGAGGAACGCGGGGCGGAGTCCATCCGCATCCAGGAACTTGTGAGCGCAGTCGAGCGCGCTGGCGCGCAACTGACCGCGATGGCGGCCGAAGCGCGGGCGCGCCAGGACGCGTTGGCGCGAAATATCGATACTATTCAAACGCGCCAGGACGCGTTGGCGCGAGAGTTTCGCGATGCGCAGGCTGCGGAGAATCTCTGGCGAAATCAAATCGAAACCGCGACTCAGACCTACCTGGAGGAGCTCGGTTTTGAACTGGCCGATCTGGCCCGGCGAATGGGCGGGCTCGTCCAATCGCCGCGCGATGGCGCGTGAGCAATGATTTGGGCGCGCGGCGAACCAGCGTTCTGATTTATACGGATTGCCGGCCGGAGAACAAGCCGGGGCGCCCGGCCTTCCGAATAATCAGACCATATGACGTGACCGTAAATCCGCTGATATCCAGCCGCAGGTGGACTTGCTGGAGGTAGGGCGGCTTGTCGACGAACAGATCGGCCGGCCCGGCGCCAAGGCCGAAGTCCAGGTCGATGTAATGTCCGGCTTCTGTAAGTTCGCGCCCGATGCGTTCAATATCCTGGCGCCGGTAAAGCACAGTCAACCCATCCATCAAAGTGTCTTCATTGGACGAGACGTTGTACTCTGTCGTGTGGACGGCAATACCGCCCGGATTTAGGCAATTCAAGGAATCGAAAATGAACTTCCGGCCCAGTTCCATCGATCCAAGGTGCTCCAGCGAACACGATGACCAGAGAAAGTCAAAACGCGTGAGATCAGGGGGGATATCCCGCATATCAGCAGTCCGAAAACTCACGCGCTGCCGAAAAGCCTCCTCCGGGGAGATGCCGCTCGAATTCAAGGCCTCCAGACCGGCCGCATGCTGGTTTGACTCAACCCAGCCATCTTTGCGCGCATCTTGGATGGCCAGGTCAGTCGCCGTGATAACGCAGCCGCGGCTGGCGAACCAGGCGGGCAATGGTTCCTGTCCGACCGCAAAACCGAGTCCTTTCTTTCCCGCCCGCAACATGCCCCGCTCCTCCAGCGCTTGCCCGATGTAGCAGTACTCCCAGATCTTCCGATGCAGCCGGTTTTCTTCCTGGCGCAAGCGGCGCGTCCAGTTCTGGAACGTTGGCGACAAGAGCTGGACCTCGGCGCACGCGACGGACCTCAGTTTCTTAAGAGGATGCATGGATCGGACCAGCCTGTTCATCATTTCACTTCACCAGCGATCTGCTGCCGTAGTTCGCGAATCTCGCGCTCAAGGCTCGACACACGCTTCTTCAATGCGTCCAGTTCGCCCGCGCTCTCCGCCGCGCGCGCCAGGGCGTAGATGCTCCCGGCGGCGGCCTGATTGAAGACATGCTGCGTGTTCGCCGACCGGTTGACGTAAAAAATGGCGACGTTGTGGACCAAGGCCCGAAACCTGCGGAAAAGGCCGCCCAAAAGCGGGGTGGTTGACGGCGTCAGCAGCAGGGAGGTCATCGGATGCGCCGGAGCGCCCTGCAATCGCTCTATCGCAGCCCTGAGCGCGTCTGGGGATGGCGCAGACGTCGCGGGTTGTCCCGAAGCCAGCGCGTCGTAGCTTAGCCCCTCGCGCTCAGCCCAGGCGCGCCGGCGAATCAGCGCATCTGCGACCCGCGCGCGCACGTCTGTGGCGTCGATGGCCGGATCTCTGATCTCGATCAGATCGGCGATCTCGGCCGGTGAAGGAGGGGTTCGGGTCATTTTCTGTCCGAAGAATTTAGCGAGCCCGCGGCCAGGCGCCCGACGACCTCGCCCAACCGTGCGCGCGCAATATCGGGCTCAAACATCATTCGACGCTGCCGCTGGTGGGCCAGGGTTTGCTGCCTCAGCCCGTCGTCCGAGATCAGCAAGTGAGCGGCCTCGGCGACCACATCGGGGCGCGACTCGGCCACAAGGACACCGGCATTGCCGAGCGCGTAAGGGACGCCTGAACTGTTGAGCGCCAGAACCGGCGTGTCGAATTGCATCGCCTCGATAAGCGGTATGCAAAAACCCTCATGCTCGCTCAGACACACAAAGACATCGGCGGCTTGATAGTATCCGGCCAAACCCGCCTCGGGAGAAATCGAGCCGGAGAATTCCACCGACCCGGTCAGCCTCAGCTCTCCCACCAGGGTGCGGAGCATCTCCGCGTACTCTGGCGATGAGAGATCGAAGCCCCCAACAAACACGAGTCGCGAGCGCGGATTGATGAGCCTGTGGTAATAGTTGAAGGCCCGTATCACACTGTCCTGGCGCTTGTTCGGCGCTACGCGGCCCACGAATAGCCAGGTCACGAGCCCGTCGTCGAGCCGCCGAACCACGTCCATTGCCGCGGGGCAATCCACTGTCAATCGCAGGCGATCCAAACCGATGACGTACGGCAGCACCTCCACCTGTTTGTAACCGACCTCAAGCATCTCGAGACGGTTGTATTCGGAGGCTGCCAGCGCATACGGCGCCGCGGCGTGCTGGCGAAGCTGCGCCCGGCCCATTTCCAGATAGCCCGCGAAGTTCGGTCCGTAGCGCGAATAGAAGCGGGCGGGCGTCACATTGTGATAATACGGGATGACGCGGCCTTTGAGCGTCAACGCGAGATCGGAAATGCCCGATCCGACGCAATGATGAAAGAGCGTTAGCTTGCTGGGACCGTCTTTGTAGTTGTCCGGGTGAACGCAATAATCCGCAAAGCGCGCATCCCACTCCAGCGTGATCACCCTCGATTCGAATCCGGCGGCGACGAGCCAGTTCCGGATTTCAACGACTTGGTTGCCCACGGCATCGGCGTGAGCAAGCCTCGGCACAATCTGATTGATCTCTCGCATTACGGCATAGCTCGCGGATAAACCGGCGGGCGGATGCAAGATTATAGCGATCTGTCCGCTACGCAGGCCGAACCGCCGAACCTAATGAGTCATCACCGACACGGCGCGCGCCAAGGCGGCGGCGGCGGCTTCGAGCGAAAAGTCCGCGACTCTCGCGCGCTGCCTCTGGAGCAGGCTCTGCCGAAGCGCCTTGTCTTGCCGAATCGATTCTACGAGCTCGCCCACGGCTTCCGGCCGGGCCTCCTTTACGAGCGCACCGGCGTCGCCCATGGTCATGGCGATGCCAGTCGAATTCAGCGCGACCACCGGAACGCCTTGCTGCATTGCCTCAATGACCGGCGCTCCGAAACCCTCGTGCTCGCTCATGCTCACAAACACATTGGCCACCTCATAATACGCGCCCAGAACATCGTCTGGCACATGCCCGGCGAAAACAACACTACTGGCCAAGCCCAACTTCTCGACCAACGCTGCGCACTCCGCCGCGAACTGAGGAGTGGACTCCGTGCCAACCAGCAACAGCCTGGAGTAGGGATTTATCAGCGCGTGATAGTAACGAAACGCCTTGATGACGTTGTCTTGGCGCTTGTTGGGGGCCAAGCGCCCAACAAACAGCCAGTTCATCCACCCGTCCCGGTAGGTTTCGAAGATAGGCTGAGCCTTCTCGCGATTGAGCAATCCGCTCAGTCGGGCCGTGTTTGAGAAGTAGGGCAGGACATCGACCCGCGCATAGCCCGCCTCGATCATCTCCAGGCGGTTGTATTCGGATCCCGCCAGCGCGTAGGGCGCGTTCCGGTGATCGCGCAACTGCTCCCGCCCCTGGACCAGCGCCTGGGTCAGGTTCTGATCGTATCGCTCATAGAAACCCGGTGGGGTGATGTTGTGATAATACGGCACGACGCGGTCGGCGAGCGTCAGGGCGAAGTCGGACATGGGCGTGCCGATGCAATTATGGAGAATGACCGTATTGTCCGGATCGCTCGGATAGTGGTCCGGCGTCTCGCAAAATGACGCAAAGCGCGGATCCCAGCTCGGCGCGTAGACTCTGGAGTCGTAGTGGCGCGCGACAAGCCATTCGCGCATGGCGATGACCTGATTGCCGACCGCGTCGCCATACAGGACGATTGGGGCGAATTGATGAATCACGGGCATGAGGTGTGGTATCGAAGCGCGGGCGAGTATATCCGGTGCGACCCGTCCTCAGGCCGCCACCGCCTGCCACAGCCCTCGCGCCCGGCGGGTGAAAGCGTCCGTCTCAAAGTCCCGAGCACGCGCCATCGCCGCGGCCGACAAAGCCGCCCAACGCGCCGGATCGGCCAATAGCGCCAAGGTCTGATTCATCAGTTCGCTGGGTGCGCGCCAGATCAGCCCGTCGCGGCCGCCGGTGACGATCTCCGCCGGCCCGCCCGCCGCGAACACAACCGGCACCGCCCCGGCCGACATGGCTTCGGCGACCGACATTCCAAAGTGCTCGGCCCGGTCGGGATACCGGCCCAAATCGACGCCGTAGCCGGTGGCGTGCCAGTAAATCCGGGCGCGTCCGATCAGATCGGCCAGCCCGGCGTGGTCGATGCCCAGGTGGAAGCGCACCGGCAGGCCGGCCGCTCGGGCCTGAATCCGGTCTGCGTAGGCCTGGTGCTCGGCTCCGGGCGTAATGCCGCCGGCGAGATGCAACTCCCAGCGCTCCCCGGCCGGCAATCGCCCCAGCAGATCGCGAAAGGCCTCGACCAGCACCGCGTGCTTCTTATTGTGCCCCCCAACGAAGAAACGCCCGACATGGAGGATGAGGTTCTTCTTGGGCAGAGGCGGGATCATCTCGATGGGCGGATACAGGACTTCGGCGTCGCGGCGCCAGAAGTGGCGAACCCAGCGCCGCGAGTACTCCGAATTGGCGAAGACCGCGTCGTAGGCGGCCAGCGCGCCGATCTCGGACCGGGTTGGGAGTGTGCGTAAACGCTCGTGCAGACCTGGCGGGAGCACCGAGCCCAGCCCCGCCGCCCGCAGCAGCGACCCAGCCAGCCAGCGCGCCCGCCCGCCGTGCGAAAGGTCGATGCCAGTGGGGAAGAAGGAGAAAAAAACCGAGCGTCGCGCCCGTGGGCGGATGAAGCGGCCTTGGGCGGCGTTGACAAAGCCGTCCAGCCCAGCCGTCAGGTCGCTGACGGCCGCCGTGTCGGATGGGACCTCGCGCAGGCGCAGGCGATCGGTCGAGATGTTCCAGCGCGCGCGCAGGGCTTCTGGGTCGACCGGACCTTCATGCCACATCTCGACGTCAGCCAGGTCGGCCAACACCAGCGCCAGCATCAGCGCGTGCCGGCCGCCACCGCCGAAATTGGCCAACCGGCTCTCGTATACCGCGACCGTCATCGCCCACCCGTGATAACCGCCAGCGCTTCTCGCAGCGCCGCTGCGACATGGGCGCGATCATGGGCGGCGACGCGGGCGGGCTGGCCGGCGGCATAGAAGGCGCGGACGGCGGAATCGTCCAGCAGAATCCGGGCGCCTTCGGCTAGCGCCTCCGGCTCGGAACGGTCGACGAGCAGGCCGCAATCACCCACCGCGCCGGGCACACCCGCGCGGGCCCGGGCGACCACGGGCAGGCCGAAGGCCATCGCCTCGACGAGGGGCAGGCCGAACCCCTCGTGCTCGCTGGCCGAAACGAAGATGTCGGCGGCCGCATACCAGCCGCCAAATCCTTCGGCCAGCGCGGGCTGGCCGGCGAAAGTGACATCGCGCGCGCCGAGACGAGCGATCTGATAGTCCAGCTCGGCTTTGTATGCCGGGAACGCCTGCCAGGCGCCGACGAGCAACAACCGGCTGCGCTGTTGTAAGTGACGCTGATAGTGGCTAAAAGCTGCGATCAGCTCATTATGGCGTTTGTGAGGCGCGACTCGCCCGACAAAGAGCCAGTTCACCCAGCGCTTTCCACCATCGTCTCGGGGATATCGCCTCGCTACGGCCTGGCCGGCCGGCGATGCCGCCGAGCGGCGCAAACCTTCCGCGTCGATCC